>JAZRYV010000121.1:0-2676 GCA_045600925.1 Spirochaetota bacterium | reverse complement strand
AGAGTAAAAAACTACAGCGGAAAGGAAGAAGAGATATCCTTTATCTCCATTCCGGATATGATCAGAAAATAAAATGAAAATCACTGACAGATTCAGATCCGGATATATAAGACGTCAGAAAGAAATTCTGGAACATGGCATTTTTACATCATTCCGTTCCGGGAAAAAGAATGGTTATGCACTGATCATTGTCCTTCTAATCACTTCTCTTCTGATTGCACTGACATCTACATTTATTGCAGAGACCCAGACGGCCATTTCCTATATGAGAACTTTTGACGGAAGGCTTAAATCCGGATGTCTGGCACGATCCGGAGTTGAACTGGCAAAGATGATCCTCACTGCAGACAAACAGGGCATCGGTTCTGTGGAGCTGACAGGAAGGACTGCAGATAAAGATACAGACAGCTACAATGACATCTGGGCTCTGGATTTTCCATTAATTCCTCTTGATGACGGAAGCATCAAAATTGAGATCGATGATGAAAACAGCAAAATAAATATCAATGCTTTTGCCAATGAATTTACGGAAATGACAAAATACTATTACATGGCCGGAATCTTTTTTATGAATATGGGACTTTCTCCGGATCTGGCAGATGTAATGCATGACTGGATTGACATTGATGATTCCAGGCTTGCCAACGGAGCAGAAAGCAGTGATTTTTATATGACACAGATTCCTCCATACAGAGCAAAGAACACATTTATGGACAGCATAGATGAATGTCTGATGATGAAAGGAATGACACCTGAAATCTTTTACGGTCTCGGAGGAGGAAACTTCGGGACAGAGGAAAATCTTGTTGATGACAACAAAGGAGACAGAACTGTTGATCCGGACAGGATTCTTGCCCTTGCAGAAGGATCATCAGAATCAATAAAAGAAGAAAAAAAAGAGAGTAAAACTGTCGATGAAATAAAAACAGGCAGGGAAAAGAACAGGGCTCTCAGTGAATATTTCAGGGTATGGGGAGATACAAAGGATTTTCTCCATGAATACAATAAAATAAACATAAATACTGCTTCCTTCAGGGTTATATCGGCATTGACAGAAAATATTACAGATGACACAGTGTCGGCCATAATACGACAGCGTCTTGTTCAGCCGTTTTCTTCTGTTAATGATTTAAAGTCTCTTCTGGCAGATGATGCAGAGTTTGAAAGCCTGCAGAAATACATTACTGTTAAATCATGTATTTTCAGAATCAGGGCAACAGGCATTTACAGGAATTCAAAAACCACAGTAACTGTTTATTATAACAGAGATACTAAAAAGATCCTCAGCTGGAGCGAGGAATAAAGGGGAACAACTTGTTTGAAAATATAGCAGCCATATCAGTGGAAAACTCCGGAGTACGGATGATAAAAGCCCGTACAGGAATAAGCGGATTTACCATAAAATCCCTTTCCTATGAAGAATTCGATCCCTCCTGTTCCACAAAGGAAGAGGCTGTTGTCCGGGCACTGAAAAAGATGACGTCAGAAGATCCTGTGGATGGATACCGGATAATAACTGATTTTCCCATGGACAGATCCATTATAAGAACCATCTGCTTTCCATTCAGTGATCCAAAAAAAATAAAAGAAGCCATACCTTTTGAGGCAGAGGAAAATGTTCCCTTCCCGGTTGACGATCTGTACATGGATTTTGAAAATCTTGGCAGCTCAGAAACTTCAGGAAGAATACTTCTGGCTGCTGCCAAAAAAGAAAAAGTCAGAGAATACCTTAAGCCTTTTACTGATGCCGGTCTGCAGCCCTGCTTTGCTGGTCTGGAAGCTGATTCCCTGGCTGCCTGCTACAGTCATCTGTTCACAGTAAAAAATGAAACTGTCCTTCAGCTTCATATTGATGAGCAGAGAGCTGTCATCTCAATTCTTGAAAATGACAGACTTGTATTTACAAGGACCTGCAAAAGCCCTGCAGCCGCTGTCCTGCAGAAAATATCCGATATTATGAAAACCGGTCATGCAGAGGTCTCCGCTGTCATGAACAGCCTGAATGCAGCCGGAATATTTACAGAGCATCCTGCTGCAGATAAACTGAAGGAAGCTGGACTCACCAGAATTCAGGCAGGCAGAATTTCAGAAAGCCTGAACAGCGAAACAGAAGAATTCATGGAACAGATTAAACTTACAGTAAGGGCCTGCACAAACGAAACAGAAATAAGCAGTTTTAACAGAATTATCCTTTCCGGAAGCTATGCAGATCTGCCCGGACTTTCTGCTGCAGCAGGCCGGATATGGGATCTTCCGGCTGTAACAATGCCTTTTATCCAAGGATACACAGATGAAAAGATAAATCTTCTTTTTCACAAAACACTTGGTATTCTTGCTTCCTATGTGAATCGTAAACAGGGAGCTGTAAATTATATCAAAGACGAATTTACACCTGACATAAACAGTTCCCGCAAGATATACAGCATTGCCGGTTTCTTTCTTCTGCTCACAGTACTGATTCTCATTATTAACACTGTTCTTGCAGGCATCTTTGGTTCTGCCAGTGCCGGAAAATACGAAAAACTTCTCGGAGATGCATATACAAAGTATTTCAGTGAAAAAACAGTTCCGGATGATCCTCTGTCGGCTGCAAAGGATAAACTGAGGAAAGCAAAGAAGGAACAGGATACAATGAATTCCATCATAGGGAAAACAGACTCAACGGTTGAAAAGCTG
>JAZRYV010000120.1:0-5743 GCA_045600925.1 Spirochaetota bacterium | reverse complement strand
AAAAAGGGGTATGATTTTCTGGAAGCAAACTTTGTGGATATCAACGGTCTAATGAAATATTTCAAAGAAAAAGATCCTGATATTCTTCCTGCTTTTGCCGGAGCGATCGACCGTAATGATCTTAAGACTTTTGTTAACAAGCACAGGGCTCAGATTCCTGCTGAGTATTTAAGGAATATTGGAGTAAATCCAACAGGAGATATCAGAAAACATATCAGGGATGGTTTAGGAAATATTTATATTCCAGGCAGCGGAATAAAAGGGGCTTTAAGGACAGCTGTTATTAAATCGCTTGTTAAAAACAGAGATAATGAAATTGATAATCTGATCAGAAAATATCTCAAAGATAACAAAGATAACAAGGTTAATACTAAATTTGCAGATGTAGGTATTGTTCATAGCCTTTTTTGTCATCTAAGCAAGTATGATGCCAAAAATGACATTATGAAAGTTTTAAAGATTTCTGATTCTGAACCTGTTAATAAAACTAATGTTTCAGAAATAATAATAAAAGGAACTTCAAAAGGACCTTTATGGGCAGAAGTTATTCCTGCAGAAGCTGAAACCTCTTTTTATCTGGATCTGGATGACTTTTTTCTCAAAAGTGAACCAGAAGGAAACAGAGTAAAACTTTTCGGTTCTGTTCCCTATGATTTCAGGAATCTAATTTCTGATATAAATGATCTTTCACTGAGTATTCTTGCTTATCATAAAAAATACGTTTCTAAACACAGGAATAGTGAACCTGCTGTAAAATATGGTTTCCTTGCTGATATGATGGAGAAATTAAAAGGAAATCAGGCCCTTCTGTGTCTTGGTTATGGTATTGGCTGGGTCGGAATGACCGGAAATATTCTGGGCAGGACTTTCAATAATCTGTCTCCTGATGAACAGAAGAAAATAAAGGAAAATTTGAAACTTACAAAAGAGAATCATCTGTCGGATGAATATCCTGTAACAAGACGTATTATTAATGGCAGACCTATGGGATGGGCTGTCATCACATTTGAGGATACGGAAAATTATTTCAGGAAAAACTGGGAATTTGTTAAGAAAGAGCTCGATATATGTGATGATTATATGGATATCATTGAAGGAGCTGTTTTTTAAACAGGCAGAAAGTCAAATAATGAAGGAAATAAAGGAAGTTTCAGACAGCCTTCTTCCGGATCAGGATACAGCCCTTTCAGCAGTATTAAAAGGTAGCAGTTCAGGATCCAAAAAACTGATCCTTTTGTTATGAAAAACATTTTAATTACAACTCTTGGAACATCCTGGCAGATTGTACCTGAACTGCTGAGTTTAACCAATCCTCAGCAGTTCGACTTCTTTTCCGGATCGAAAGATGCTGAAGATTTCAGGAAAAAGAACAGTATTCAGAATGTTGATGAATGCTGGATTATAACTACTGAAGGAACAAAGGATAAGGAAAAGCTCTCTGCCTGGGCTGAAAAATGGAAATTCGTTCTTAAAATTTTTATCTGCAGCGGGGTGGACAGTTTCTCAACAGAAAAAGACATTCTTAAAATGAGATCTTTTATTTACAGAGCTGTCCTTCATGGGGCTTCTTTAACCGGAAGAAATAATGGAAAACTGTATCTTTCTCTTTCCGGAGGCAGGAAAACCATGAGTGCAGATATGCAGGATGCAGGGAATCTTTTCGGCTGTGATCTTATGCTGCACATTATTGACCGAAACCTGTCTAAAACAGTCAGTGATGCAATGAAGTCTGACTCTTTTCTGGAAAACACCAAAGGCAATTATGCTGCTTATTTTCTTCCAATTCTTGTTTCCGGAAAAACTGATCCCAGTCCTGTAATATCTGCAGGAAGGGAAACTGTTATACCGGAAAAATATCCGTTTCCTGCGGATATATCAAAGTCTGTCTGCATTGACTGTTCTGTGGTTGAAGACGGATCTCTTAATGAAGAGATTCAGAAGCGTAAGGAAGAATCATCAAGATTATACATTAACTTTTATGATAGAGAAATATCACAATCAGAAAGTGTCAGAAGCGGTATTTTCCGTAAAATGTATTTCCTGCGACCTGAAATATTAAGAAATCTTAAGGATTACAGGCTGGGTGTACATCCGGAGAAAGATCTGGAAATAATCAGAGCTCTTCCCAAGGCAGAGCTTCATTCTCATCTGGGTGGAGTGCTTGAACCTGCAGAAATACTTCAGGTGACAGGTGAGGAAAAGGATCCTGAAGTGTTTGGGGAAGAAATTTACGGCAGGAAGTATCTGCATCGTGAAGAGTTTCACGCAGTCGGAATAGATGCCTATCAGAAACTAGGGGACAGGCAGGGAAGTGCACTCCTTCAGACAAAAGAAGCTGTTAAAAAGACAATATACATCTATGCTGAAAAACTTAAAAAGGATAATGTAAAGTATCTGGAGTTAAGATGTTCTCCTCAAAAGTACACAAAAAGGGGACTGACAACAGAAGATGTGGTAAACTGCATTATGGATTCTCTGGGCAGGTATTCAGAGAATTTTGATTACAGATTAATCTGGATTATGCCAAGAGAATCAAGGACAGGGAGATGTGTAAAGGAAGAAATAAAACGTTCCCTTGATACTATAACAGAGCTTCTGAAAACGAATGAACGTTTTAGAGATAAACTTGTCGGAATTGATCTTGCCGGCAATGAAGGAGCTGCTTCTCCTGCAGATCTGAGGGAATCTTTTATGCCTGTACTGGAACAATGTATTCATGTGACAATCCATGCAGGAGAGACTGAAAATGTGGACAGCATCTGGCAGGCAGTCTATCATCTTTCTGCAGACAGAATAGGCCACGGACTTCATCTTTTGGACAAGCCTGAGCTTATGAATCGTTTTATAGATAAAAACATAGGAATTGAAATGTGTCCTTCAAGCAATGATCAGATTGTGGGGTACAGTAAGCCTGAAGAGCCTGAATATCCACTGCTTGAATACATGAAAAAAGGTCTTAAGGTTACAATTAATACTGATGACTGCGGAATATCCCTGACAAATCTTTCCAGAGAGTTTATAAAAGCTTCTCAGCTCTGTCCGGGACTTACACTTTGGGACTGCATTGTTTTAATAAGAAACAGCATAAGTGTGGCTTTCTGTGACAGTGAAACCAAGAGAAGGCTGATGCAGTCATTTGAAAGTGAAATTATTGATATATGTGAGAAATATTTGAAAGATGAAAATATGCTGCATTAAAACAGAAAAGCTGCCTTTGGAAATTTCAGGCACAACCGGAGCATTTAAAAAGGACCTTGATTCTTTTATAAAGAAAGAAGATATATGCTGGATAGAACGTCAGCAGGCAGAAACGGATTTTATGTATAAACAGCTTATCCCCTATGTGCTGGTTAAAAATTCAGAAGGAAAATTTGCCTGCTATCCAAGACATGGAACAGAGAAAAGGGTATCCGGACTCTATTCCTGCGGAATAGGCGGACATATTGATGAACCGGACAAAGGAGATTCTTTAAAGGAAACTGTTGAAACTGGTCTGTACAGGGAACTGTCCGAAGAGCTTGCAGGTTTTGATAAATCTAAAATTACTGTAAAATATCTTGGAGTTATCAACGAGATAATAAGCGAAGTAGGGCTTGTTCATCTGGGGATAGTTTATTATGCAGAATGTCTGCCGGGATACAGTCCTGTAGCAACTGCAGAGACAGCCGGCATGGAATGGCTGGCATATAAGGATGTACTTCCGTTAAAAAAAGAACTGTGGTCTGAACTTGCTTTCAGACTGCTAATGGAGGAATAATGGATTATACACTTATCAGCTTCGTCGGAACAGGGCTTTATAAAGAAGGTGAGGGATACGAAAAAGCTGACTATGTTTTCCCTGATAACAGAAAAAAACGCAGCTCACTGTTTATTGAAACGCTGCTGGATGTTAAGTACAGAGATTTTAAAAAGATAATTCTTGTAGGAACAGCTACATCCGGATGGGATATGTTTTACGAAAGCGTTCCTGATTTGTGGGAAACAATATATCAGAAAAGGCAGGCAGGAATTGATCAGAATGATGCTGTAAAAATTCAGAAGTATTTATCTGAAAAGTGGAATATTCCGGTCAGCATTAAGTTTCATACTGAAAAAATAGACAATGATACATCTTCTGAAATATTCAAAATCTATAAATCCATAATTGAAGAAATATCTACCTCTGATATTCTTTTTGATATTACCCATGGATTCCGCTCTATGCCTGTTCTTATGTATCAGACACTGCAGTATAATTTAACTCAGACAGGGAAAAATGTTGAATTAATATATGCTGATTTTAAAGGGAAGGGAAAGCCTGCCTATGTAAGAAATCTCAGCAGCTATTGGTCCTATGCAAAACTGACAGATGCTCTTGATATTTTTAAAACAAAACTTGATGGCACTCTTCTTGCAGAGCTCATTAAAAACGATTGGCCTGATGGTCCAAGGATTATTAAAAGAATAACAGATGCTGTTCAGAGTAATTATTCTCTGCAGATGGGAGAGATTCTCAGAGATTTGAAAAACCGTCTGAATGATTTTCCGAATGATGTTCCTTTCTGGATGAATGATCTCAGAGATTTTTTGATGAAATTTCTAGGGCTTCTCAGTGAAAATTCTCTGGCTGAAACTCTGTTCAGATATTCAAAATTTCTGCATGAACACAAACTTAACACACAGGCCATTATTACACTGCAGATTGCTGTTGAAACTTTTGTTGCAGAATCTACCGGCAGTAAAGAGAAAATCGGAGACTATGACTGGTTTCAGGACACAGGAAAAGAAATATTGCGGGAAAAAAAGAACAGCAATGATGAGCTGTATAAAAATCTGAAAGCTCTTGAAGAGCTGAGAAACAGAATTGCTCATGGCGGGGGAAAAGGACCTAAGGGCGGTTTTGCAAAGCCGGAAAATTTTGAATCTTACTATGATAAAGCTGTTAAAGGTTTTGAACTTTTAAAAAGGATGAATTAATGGCTTCTGTCTTCTGTCTTCTTAATCATCAGCTTACAGAAAAGCAGGTGTCGGAACTTAAAACACGTTTCGGTGTGGAAAAGATTATCTATCCACCTGAAGAAATATCGGATTTATGGAAACAGGTTCCTGCAGAAGATGATATGCTTTCGGAAAAAATAGCCTGTATTCTGAAAAAAATCATCGAATGGCTGCATAACCCTGACTGCAGCTGCTCAGGTTATGGGAAAGACTTTTTAGTTGTTCAGGGAGAATTCGGAAGTGTTTTTATGCTTGTCGGATATGCACTTGAACATGGTATGAGACCGCTTCATGCGGTAACAAAAAGAGTGGCATCTGAAACCAGACAGGGAGAAATAGTTCACAGGGAATATATGTTTGAACATGTCTGTTTCAGGGAATATCACAGCTGGAAGGATCTGTTCAGCAGATCGTAAAAGACTGATATTTTATAAATACAAAGGGATCTTTGAAAATGTCCGCGGACCTCTGGAAACTGTCAAAAAGGCCTGTTTTGCCCTCAGGTCTGCGGAAATTTAAGTCCTGACATAATCAGAACTTATGAAGAAGGAAAGGAAAAATGACTAAAAGAGCTGAAAAATTCTTGATTTTAAAAGAAGGTTCACGGAAGACATTTTCAGACACTGTAACAGACGGTGTCCTGGCCTCCAAAAACAGGGAGGTATTAGAAAGACCCTGAGAAAAGAAGGGATTAAGACCAGTAATAATTCTTTGAAGCTGTCACTTGATGGAATCCAGATTAGAAAGACCCTGAGAAAAGAAGGGA
>JAZRYV010000119.1:0-4736 GCA_045600925.1 Spirochaetota bacterium | reverse complement strand
GATGATGAATATGGAGAAACTCTTGACAACAGACGTACTATGTCCAAAATCGGCGGATAAGGAAGTTCTGGAATATTTTTGATTTTATTTTGATATATAAATAAATTTTTTTTATAGAACCAAGGAGTTTTATATGAAGTTAAGCATTGTAGGAACAGGGTATGTAGGGCTTGTATCCGGAACATGTTTTGCAGAAATGGGAAATACCGTATACTGTGTTGATACTGACGCAGGGAAAATTGACCGTCTGAAAAAAGGCATAATTCCCATTTATGAGCCAGGTCTTGATGAACTTGTAAATAAGAACTACAAAAACGGGAATCTGCATTTTACTACAGAAATAAAGGAAGCTCTTGAACAGACAGATATCATCTTTATTGCAGTAGGAACACCTACAGGTGAAGACGGAAGTGCAGACCTTCACTATGTGCTTCAGGTTGCAAAATCCATAGGTCAGTTCATGAACCACGACATTATCATTGTAGATAAATCCACTGTTCCTGTAGGAACTGCAGATCTGGTAAAATCTACTGTGCAGAAGGAACTTGATGCCAGAAAGGCATCGTATAAGTTCTTCGTTGTCAGCAATCCGGAGTTCCTTAAGGAAGGTGCAGCAATTGACGACTGCATGAAACCGGACCGTGTTGTTGTGGGTACAGATGACGAAAAGCCTCTTGCAGTTATGAAGGAACTTTATGCTCCGTTCACAAACAACAATGAAAGACTTGTGGCCATGGACATAAAGAGTGCTGAAATGACAAAGTACACAGCAAATGCCATGCTTGCCACAAAGATCAGCTTTATGAATGAAATTGCCAACATCTGCGAAAAGCTGGGTGCTGATGTCAATATGGTCCGTGCAGGAATAGGTTCCGACAGCCGTATCGGTTTCAGCTTTATCAATCCCGGAACAGGCTACGGCGGAAGCTGTTTTCCCAAGGATGTTAAGGCACTCATCAGAACAGCCGAAGGCATAGGGTATAATCCAAGACTTATTCAGGCTGTTGAAGATGTAAACGATGATCAGAAACTCACGCTTGTTAAGAGAATCGTTAAAAGATTCGGCACAGATCTCAGAGGATATACTTTCTGTCTGTGGGGACTTGCCTTTAAACCGGGTACAGATGACATGCGTGAAGCTCCGGCCATCTACATTGTACGTGAACTTGCAAAGATGGGAGCAAAGATTCAGGCTCATGATCCCAAGGCAGAGGAAACAGCAAAGAATTTTTACCTTAAAGGACAGGAGAACATTGAATACTTCTCTGAACAGTATGCTGCTCTTGCAGGTGCTGATGCCATGATCATGGTTACAGAATGGAAGGAATTCAAAAATCCTGATTTCTCTGAAATAAAACGTCAGCTTAAGAATCCTGTCATTTTTGACGGAAGAAATCAGTACGATTCAAAGAAGCTTAAAGAAATGGGCTTTGAATACTATCAGGTGGGGGTAGGGGAATAATCCTCTGCTGAAAAGAAGGTCCTCACATGAAGATTCTTGTTACAGGTGCTGCCGGTTTTATCGGCAGCTTTGCCTCTTTAAAACTTCTGGAAAAAGGAAATACCGTAGTGGGGCTGGACAACATCAACTCCTACTACGACCCTGCTCTTAAATATGCCAGACTGGAAATGCTGGGCATAAAGGGAAATCTTTCAGAAAATGTTAAAACTGTTTCTGAAAAATATCCTTCCTTTTCCTTCGTGAAGGCGGATCTTCACGACAGCGGGTATCTGTCTGAACTGTTCAAAACAGAAGAATTTGACATGGTATGCAGTCTGGCTGCCCAGGCAGGAGTGCGTTATTCTCTGGAAAATCCTTCTGCCTATATTGATTCCAATATTATCGGCTTCCTGAATATACTGGAATGCTGCAGGCATTATCCTGTAAAGCATCTTGTTTATGCCAGCAGTTCATCTGTATATGGTCTCAATGAATCCATGCCTTTTAAAACTTCAGACAATGTGGATCATCCTGTCAGCCTGTATGCAGCAACCAAGAAATCCAATGAGCTCATGGCCCATACATACAGTCATCTTTTCGGCATTCCATGCACAGGACTCCGTTTTTTTACGGTTTATGGTCCAATGGGACGGCCGGATATGGCATATTTTTCCTTTACGAAATCCATTCTGGAAGGAAAGGTCATCAACATCTACAATAACGGTGACATGCTCCGGGATTTTACCTATGTTGATGATATAGTGGAAGGAATTACCCGTGTTATGGAAATTCCGCCAAAAGGCAATCCGTCCTGGTCAGGAAAGAATCCGGATCCTGGGAGTTCAAAAGCTCCGTTTAAAGTCTACAACATCGGAAACAGCAGTCCTGTAAAGCTCATGGATTTTATAGAAGCCATTGAGAGAGCTCTCGGCCGCAAAGCAGAAAAGAATTTCATGCCCATGCAGCCCGGTGATGTTTACGGAACTTATGCTGATGTGTCAGATCTTATAGCCGACACAGGCTACAGACCGTCCACCTCCGTAGATGAGGGAATCGGGCGTTTTGTCCGCTGGTACCTGGACTTTTATGGAAATCCCCTTTCATAAACCCTTTATAACCGAAGATGAGATCAGAGCAGCTGCGGATTGTCTCCGCAGCGGATGGCTCACCATGGGAAACATAACTGCTGAATTTGAGCAGGTCTTCAGCCGGCTGCTGGAAGGCAGATATGCCATTGCAGTAAATTCATGTACTGCAGCTCTCCATCTCTCCCTGTGCTGTCTGAATCTTAATCCAGGAGACGAGGTCATAGTTCCGTCCGTAACTTTTGTATCCACTGCAGAAACAGTCCGCTATACAGGGGCTGTTCCTGTCCTGGCAGATGTGGATCCTGAAACAGGTCTTATAACTCCTGAAACATTTAAGGCAGCTGTTTCTTCCAGAACCAGAGCTGTGATTCCTGTCCACTACGGAGGACAGCCCTGTGACATGGATGAAATCTGCGAAACGGCAGAAAAACTCGGTATTGAGGTAATAGAGGATGCTGCTCATGCCCTTCCGGCATACTACAGAGGAAGACCTGTCGGCAGTTCCGGAAGGCTTACCTGTTTCAGTTTTTATGCAACAAAAACCGTCACTACCGGGGAAGGCGGCATGATTCTTACAGACAGACCTGACTTTGCAGACAGAATCCGGTCTCTGAGGCTTCATGGAATTTCCCGTGATGCATGGAAGAGGTATTCAAAAGAAGGGACCTGGATGTACGATGTGCTTGAGAACGGGTTCAAGTACAATCCAGCTGATATTGCTTCTGCCATAGGTCTGGAACAGCTGAAAAAAATTCATATGCTGAACGATAAACGACGTGCTCTTGCAGAGAGATATACTCAGGCTTTTACAGATGTTCCCGGACTTATTCCCTTTGCGGAAAAGGAGGACAGAAGGTCATCATGGCACCTTTATCCTCTGAGAATAAATCCTGAGGAATCTGCAGTGAACAGAGACCGTATGGCTGAAGAGCTGAGGGCTTCAGGAATCCTGACCAGTGTTCATTTTATCCCTCTGTACAGATTTACTGCTTACAGACAGTCCGGTCGTCCGGAAAATTTTCCGGGAGCAGAAAAGTTTTTTTCCATGGAACTGTCACTTCCACTGTATCCCTCGCTTTCTTCTGAGGAACAGGAATATGTTATCAGTTCAGTTCTGAAGATCTGCAGCGGGAAGTCTTCCGGAAAATGAAGGATCTGTCTCCGTCAAATCAGGGGAATGATCAGGTCCCTCTTTCACTTCTTATTGTAATATCGTTTTTTATTCATATAACTGTTTTTTTCGCAGCAGCAGTTCCTGATTTTTCCATGGTCAGGCTGATGATTCCTGCAGTTCAGGAATTATCAGCATCTTCGCGGACAGTAAAAGTTAAAGTCGCAGAGAACATCAGCCAGCATGGAAAACCGAAGATTACAGAGCAGACCTTTATTTCCGATAAGGATTCAGAGGCTTCCGGACATCTTACGCAGGGCCGGCAGGCAAAGTGGTACAGCGAAACAACGGATCTCCGTCTTCCGGGAAAAAAGGGCGGTGCAGGGCAGGGCGGCAGGATCAGTTCAGAAAAAGTCATCACAGGAGACAGTTCTGAAATTTTTGTAAGAATTGTTCACAGCCCCGGGAAAAAGGGACAGGGCGGAAATGAGGGAACAAATGACATCCGACTGCCTCAGCCTTATGAAATGAGCAGGGTCAATACTCTTTTCTTTTCAAATTCAGGACTTTTTTCCCTGAATACTGTAAGTTTTAAACATTATGCTTTTGCAAAAAGGATTGTGGACAGAATTTCCTCCTTCTGGTATCCTCCTGTTATGGCAAATGCAAGGATGAGCGGTTATGCACCAGGAACAACAACCATTCTTGCAATACCTCCCCAGGAAGTAAAAACCTACTTCATCATAAATGAAAACGGTGATGTGGTGAAGAAAGGCATTCTGGATTCGGGAGGAAACAGGAGTCTGGATGACTCCTGTTTGGATGCCATAAGACTTGCCGGAAATTTTGGCCCCGTTCCTGATGATCTTAAAAAGAAGATGAAGAACGGGGTCATGGTTATTCCGTTTATTTTCGGATACGGCCTCTGATTCCGGCTGAAGGCTTCTGTTCTTCTTTAACAATCAGATCCAGGATGGTTGTGTCGCCAATCATTTTTTCCCTGGTGTCGCTCATTTTATGGAACAGAGTATTCACATATTCTTTAAGTGAATTTTTTCCTGTTCTGCCAGGAATTTTCAAAGTCGGATCGTAGCCA
>JAZRYV010000118.1:0-2304 GCA_045600925.1 Spirochaetota bacterium | reverse complement strand
ACAGTAATATTCTGCTCGGCAGCGTCTGTGGCTTTTTTTATAATGTGTCTGATTTCCCCCTGCTCTGCCGGCACCTCTCCTGAAGAAAAATCACCGGAACAGACCAGAGCTGAAATATCTTTTCAGAAAGGACAGCAGTACTTTTACCAGAAAAAATTTGAAATGGCAGAGGTTATGCTGAACAGGTCTCTGAACGAGGATCCGGAAAATCCGTCAGCCTGGTCTTATCTGGGGGATATATATCTTTCCAGACAGAAATACGATGATGCACTCAGTGCATATACCAAGGCTGTGGAACTTAAACCAGATTCAGGCGTCAACCTTTTCCGCCTCGGACAGGTTTATTTTTATAAAAAAAACGGAGAAGCATCGCTGGATTATTTCAACAGAGCTTTTAAAGTGGACGGATCGCTTAATTTTTCCCTTTATCATGCTGGTCTTGCATCTCTTCTTCTGAAAAGGGATAAAGACGGGGCGGCTGATCTGTGGGAACAGTTCCTTGAAGTTTCTCCGGATGATCCCCAGAGGCAGAATGTACAGAAGGCTGTTGACATTTTACGTTCACCTGATTTTAAAATGCCTGCCATGGATTCTGGAATATCTGTTGAGGAAGCACTTATGAATGCCATGAAAAAAAAGGATGCTTCAGCTGAGGATTCTGTCAGGACTGACAGATACGAAGGCCTTTTTGAAAACAGGGAGCTTTAACCGATATGAAAAAAATTCTTTTTCTGTGTTTAATATTTTTCTTCTCTTTTTTACTTCTTTTTTCCTGTTCCGGAACTCAGGAAACAGATCCTGACAGCTATATGGATGAAGGTTTTATAACCGGTGATATTTTTCAGACTTCAGTAACCGGGAATCCGGACAAATATGCTGTTGGGCTGGTTGAACAGCGTAAAACAGCATATGTAAATGCAGAATATGTGCTTGTGAAAACTGCAGTTTACAGGATCGCCAGGCATATATGCAGTGACGATTCCATTACCAGGGAAAAACTGAATAAAACAGTGCAATATCTTCTGGATGAAGAATATGATAAAAAAGGATATATTTATGAAACCTATTACACTGATAAAAACAAGGCAGTGATAGTATACAGATTTAAAGATAAGGATCTGAAAAAAAGAATATCACAGATTCCATGCGGCGGGAAGAACTGAGAATTCTTCCATTATTCAGTTTTCAGGTTAACTGTTCTGCCTGTTCTTTGAATATGCAGTACAGTTTTCTTCGTCAATAATGAAATCACCGAATACTGCAGGGGCCTCTTTCTGCATTATTTTCAGCATTTCCATGCATACCCGGCGTATTTCCCACTGTGCACCCGGCTCCAGACGCAGTGAAAAAACATGTCTCAGCTCTCTGAAATTGCATGAAAAAACGATCTGACTTTCCAGTGCATTTGGCAGTACAAATCTTGCATCTTCTTTTAAAATGCCTTTTTCTCTCAGCCTTCCGTAGGCCTGTGCTGCTTCTTTCATGAAATTTCTGTAAATCTCAAGTGCCTCACTGTTCTCTGCTATTTTGGGCGGAACTATAAAGCTGAAGTCCTTTTCGTCAACATATCTCTGGGACTGCTGTGAAAACCCGGCAATTCTGTGTCTTACAAGCTGATGTGTAAATGATCTGGAAGCTCCGGAAATTCGGAAAACCGCAGATGCGTGTTCAAGAATACTTTCATGACCTCTTCGAACAGCAGCCTGAATAAAACTGTCCGAGCTGTTTTCGGTAATTCTTGAAAGGGACTGATAGCAGGTTCTTCCTGCCTCTTCGATTACTTTTTCAGAATAAGGTGTAATGGAAAGAAGTTCAATTTTAGGATTAAGAATTTCCATAAGAACCTCAGATCTTCATTCCGGAAAAGCCCATAAAGGCAAGAGCAAGAAGGCCGGCAGTAATAAATGTTATGGGAAGGCCTTTAATATTTTCAGGCATATCTGCCAGTTCAAGCCTTTCTCTTATTCCTGCCATTAGAATAAGGGCAAGAGTAAATCCGATTCCGGCTCCGATTCCCTGTACTATTGCCTTTAAAAGACCAAGTTCTGCATCCACAAAACCTGATGTAATGTTAAGCAGGGCTACACCAAGTATTGCACAGTTTGTTGTGATCAGGGGAAGAAAAATCCCGAGTGACTGATACAGAGACGGAGAAATCTTTTCTATTGCCATTTCCACAATCTGCACCAGAGCAGCAATAATCAGAATAAAGCAGATTGTCTTTAAAAACATTATGTCATAGGGAACAAGAATATACTTATAGACGATAAATGTAAAAAAGGAAAGTCGGAGGCCAAGCGGTCT
>JAZRYV010000117.1:0-2174 GCA_045600925.1 Spirochaetota bacterium | reverse complement strand
GTGGATACTGATGATCCCTTTATTACTGCATTATTCCCGGCCTTTATGTCTATGTTTCCTCCGGTCAGTATATTGGATCCCTTTGCACTGGTCGATGTACTTTCACTTTTTGTTTTGCTTCCCGAAAGCTCTGCTGTTATATTTCCTTTAATTCCAAATGTTTCAATACTTCCTGCTGCACTTGTTGCAGCTGAAGCCAGAGCATTGGTACTGGCTGCAACTCTTGCTGCAGCTATGGAAACATTTAATTCAAAGTATTCTTTCTGGTCCTCAAGACTTTTATATTCCTCCTCGCTCATCAGTCCTTTCTCTTTCTGCTCTCTGGCCCTTTTCAGTTCATTATTAAAACGATTAAGCTGTTTCTGAGCTTCTGTAACCTGTTTAACTGCTTCTGCTTCTTCTTTTGCTGCGTTGGCTACATCTATTGACGAATGACTTACCCCAACAGAAAGCGTTCCTGAAAGATGAGTTTCCGACTCCGTGGTTTTTGTCGTTTCATCCTCTGATTCTATATTTACATCGTTTCCAGCAGTCAGGCTTATGTCCGAGTCCTCTCCTCCGTACAGGTCCGATCCCTTTATATTTATGTATTTCCCTGCTTCCAGGCTTATATCTCCCCCTGCTGCCAGTACTGCCTCTTTCTGACTGGTGGAATCTGTTCTGCTCTCGGTTTTATCATAGCTTATGGATGCCAGTTCCAGGGATACTCCTCCTTCTTCCACCAGCTCCTTTGCCTTTCCCATATTTCCCCGGCCTGCCCTGCCAAGATCCACTGTATATGAATAATGCTTGTAATCGTCGTGATTCCGTCTGTGTCTCCATTTTTTGCTTTTATAACGCCTGCGCCTTCCTTCAGACCAGTTAAGAGTCTCTGTGCTTCCTCTGGTATTATTTATAACCACATCTGCTTCGATATCCATATCACGGACTGCCGTTATGCTGCTCCCGTGGTTTTCTACTATCCCGGAGATTATTTTTACATCCCCTCCTGCTTCTATATAGGATGGCGCATTCTTCAGAGTATTTGAGACGACCTGATCCTCTGTTGTTTTTGCATACTTGTCTCTGTGTTCTGCATCCCCTATATCCCCGACTTTCACATTCCTTGCAATTACTACTTCCCCGTAGTCTTTCCCGCTGTTTACAAGACTTCCGCCCTCACCAAGGTCTATCTCCAGATCCCCTTCACTGCGGATTACTGCTGTTCCTGTCACTGCTCCTGTTTCTTCATTCAGTTCGGACCAGTTCGTCAGGGATGCTGACTCTCCTCTTCTCTTTATGCTCATATTCTGTCCGGAATAGATTTCACCTCCGTTTATCAGTTCATCCATTTCCAGTTCAGTATCTCCGTCCCAGGAAAGCATCAGTCCGTGCTTGTCATTTATTATTTTTGCCGCACTCAGAGTCAGACTGCCTTTCGCCATCATATCCCCTCTGTTATTTATGTCGCTTCCCGCGGATGCTATCTTTATATTCCCTTCTGCTGCTGCGTTTTTAAGCTCTATTCTCCCGTCTGCTGTTATTGTTATGTCCGATACATCTGCTGAAAGCCCGGCTTCTGTCCTTACTCCTGTTCCCTCTTCATTGCATATAAAGCTTATCTTCCCGGATGTTATGCTTCCAAACTCCGATCCGTCTATGGCATATTCTATTTTTTCATACCCTTCTCCTTTTACTTCTGTAAATTCTCCGCTTTTATAGTCATACCTCCCTGTTCCTGTGGTTATATTTACATCTTTCCCCCATATCCCTCCGTTAAGCTTTACTGAACGGCTTATTATGGAAAAATAGTCTGTTCCTCCGGCATCAACTCCGTCTCCTGATACTTCAACTGCTCCGTCCATTATCCTGAGACCTTTGAATTCTCCGCTTTCATACAGTCCGCTCCCTGCTGCTATGGTCGCTTTCGATATGTTTATGAATCCTGCTCCTTTAAGGTATACTCCGTTGGGGTTGGCAAGTATATACTCTGCCCTCTTCCCGAACATCTCTGTAAATCCGTTTATCCTGCTTGGCTCTGTCCCTGTTACCTCTGTTACTACTATGTCTGCTTCCCTTCTCCCTGCCTGATAGTTCGGATTCCCTCCGATCATCCCTCCAAGAACCGACTGCCCTGCATTTACTGAGTTGTTCAGAATTATTCCTGAACTTCCTACATTATATGCGGAAAACAT
>JAZRYV010000116.1:0-1321 GCA_045600925.1 Spirochaetota bacterium | reverse complement strand
TCCCTGAGCAGAAAGTCAGTTGCACTGCTCATCCGGAGTCTGAAGGAGCATGGATGTATTGAACGGGTCGGGGCAAAATCGGACGGAATGTGGAAAGTATTGTAAATCAAACAGATAATTATTTCCACACATAAATGAAATAAATATACATAGATACATACATGTCTCAAACAGCCGGAACATTTGATCAGAGGCGGGAATCACTGGAGGACTTACTGCTCTTAGTCCTTGGTGCCGTTCCTGAAACCCCGATGTCCATGCTCCACCTTGAAAAAGAGATATACATCCTCTACAACTTTCATCCTGCTATTCCAAAATTCATTGAATACAGGGCCCATCTCCGCGGTCCGTACTCATCAGACATAGAAAGTGCAATTTTTTCTCCATACATCAGAACAGAAGACTGGGACTACATCCCGGCAAAAAAAGGAGACAAATACTCAAGCGGTTCCGTCAGACTCACCGAAACAGGTAAAAAACATTATCAGGAACTGTATCAGGTGATGATGGCAAACAAAAAAATGCACTCACTCCTCTCCGGGATTGAAATTGTAAGGGGGCTCTATGATAGGTTAACTCCAAAAGAATTCATCTACCTCATCTACAAAACATACCCGGAAATGACCGTAAACTCTGAAATCAAAAAAGAAATATTTGCAGACAGTGAACTCATCAGCAAAAACCTGCAAAAAATAGGATATATTGCAGAACCTGAAATCTCCTATGTAAAGGAGCCGCAGCATCCATGAAAAAAAACGTAGTTGCAGACACCTCCTTTTACATCTGCAACGCCTGCAACATCAAACGGACAGACAGGCTTCTGAACTACCTCAGCCTCTATCAGTTCCACGCAGGAGACATCATCCTGAACAAAGAACTTCCTGTAATGGGGGCTGACAACGAAAAGATCCGCAGCATGATATCCTGCCATGATTCTTACGGAGTTAACTACCCTGCATTATTCAAAGTACTGTCCAATCGCGATGAAAAACACATTGAGGGAGACGGAGAATACGAAGCGATAGGAATTGCCATGGAACTCTCTCTGTCCGACTCCCTGCATAGTCTGATTCTTGATGACAAGCGCCCGAAAAACTTCGTTACCAGACAGCTTACAAAATTATTCCCTAAACTAAACGGAAAAGTACACGGGACACTCGGTTTCATCCGGAAAAGCTGTCTTGATGATAAACTCATCGAAAAAGAAGAGGCAGTTTGTCATCTGAAGGAAATACACCAGAGTTTCCTTAACTACCAGAACTCCGGGAAAAAAGAACGCCGACCCTGCAGCATGGATGAATACACAGTAAAAACTATCCTC
>JAZRYV010000115.1:0-18891 GCA_045600925.1 Spirochaetota bacterium | reverse complement strand
AACTTGCAAAGAAACTGAATATCAAGGCAGGGGATGTTATTGCAAAGCTCATGAAGATGGGAGAGATGGTTACCATCAATCAGTCCATCGACTCGGATACGGCCCAGATTCTTGCTTCCGAATATGGAACAGAGGTAAAGGTCGTATCCCTTTATGATGAAACAGTTATCCGTCAGGAAGAAGAGGACAGACCTGAAGACAGAGTTTGGCGTTCTCCTGTTGTTACTGTAATGGGACATGTTGACCATGGAAAGACAAAGCTTCTTGATGCCATCCGTGAAACAAAGGTAGCAGAATCTGAACACGGAGGCATTACGCAGCATATCGGGGCATATATGGTAAATGTAAACGGGAAGGACATTACCTTTCTGGATACTCCCGGACATGCAGCTTTTACGACTATGCGTGCAAGAGGTGCTCAGGTTACAGATATTGTTATTCTTGTTGTTGCAGCAAACGACGGTGTCATGCCGCAGACTGTTGAGGCTCTCAATCATGCAAAGGCTGCAAATGTTCCAATAATTGTTGCCATCAATAAAATAGATCTGGAAGATGCAAATCCTGACAAAGTAAAGAACGAACTTGCTGCATATGATCTTGTTCCGGAAGAATGGGGAGGAACAACACTTTTTGCACAGATTTCAGCCAAGAAGAAACTTCATATAGACGAGCTGCTGGAACTGGTTCTTATTCAGGCAGAAATGCTTGAACTCCGTGAAAATCCCAAACTTATGGCGAAGGGAGTTGTTCTTGAATCCAGACTGGATGCCGGAAGAGGGGCAGTATCAACGATTCTGGTAAAGAAGGGAACACTTCATGTGGGAGATCCTTTTGTTGTAGGACATTATTCCGGGAAAGTTCGTGCCATGTTTACTGACAGCGGAAAGGAAATCGAAGCTGCCGGGCCTTCCACTCCTGTGGAAGTCCTTGGAATCAGCGGAGTTCCTGCAGCAGGGGATCCTTTTGAGTGTGTTGATTCTGAAAGAACAGCAAAGCAGATTTCCCAGAAACGTCTTGAGTATCAGCGTATTGAATCAGCAAAGAAGGTCCGCAAGGTTACCCTTGAATCCCTGAACGACATGATCAGGGAAGGAGAAGTCAAGGAACTCTGCATTATTGTCAAGGCTGATGTTGACGGTTCTGCTCAGGCTCTTACAGAGTCTCTTGAAAAACTTTCTACAGATGAGATCCGTGTAAAGGTTATCCATTCCGGTACAGGTGGCATTAATGAGTCCGATGTCATGCTTGCATCTGCATCAAATGCAATCATCATCGGTTTCCATGTAAGACCTACAGGAAAAGTTTCCGATATTGCAGACAGGGAGCATGTTTCCATTAAATTCTACAATATCATTTTTGAGGCCACAGATGCAGTAAAGGCCGCTATGGAAGGAATGCTTTCTCCGGAAATTCGTGAAGAGATTACAGGAAGCGGAGAAATACGTCAGATATTCAAAATTTCCAAGATCGGTACTGTTGCCGGAGCTGTTCTCATGTCAGGGAAGGTCAGAAGAAAATCCAGAATCCGTCTTGTCAGGGACGGAGTGGTAGTCTTTGACGGAGAGCTTAAATCTCTTAAGAGATTCAAGGATGATGCCAGCGAGATCACTGCCGGACAGGAATTCGGCTTTGGTCTTAAGGATTATAACGATATTAAAGAAGGCGATACTTTCGAAGCCTACGAGCTTGTTGAGATCGCCAAGACACTTTAACAATGGCATACAGAAAAGAAAAGCTGGAAGAGCTGATAAAACGTAAAACAGGGGACTTTATCATGAAGGAGATAAAGGATCCTCGGATAGGTTTCGCATCCATAACAAAGGTGGAACTGAGCAAAGATCTTGCCACAGCAAAGATCGGTGTATCTGTACTTGGTTCTCCTAAGGAGATCAGGAAAACACTGGAAGGTCTCAGATCAGCTTCCGGATATATTCAGCATTATCTTGGAAAGGAGATTTCCATCAGATTTGTTCCAAGAATAGAATTTCAGCTTGATGGATCCATTGCTGAATCCGCAAGGATGTGCGGTATTATTGACGGCCTTATGAGTGAAATAAAGCCGGAAACTGAAGAAGCAGAGAAGGATTCCTTTGAAGAATGACAGATTTTAAGGATTCTGTCATTCTTATAGATAAAACTGCAGGTCCGACTTCATTTGATACCCTTATGGATGTCAAAAGGATCATCAGACAGAAAAAAACAGGCCACTGCGGAACTCTTGACAGTTTTGCCACAGGTCTTCTGGTCATGTGTACAGGCATATGCACCAGACTGGTGCAGTATCTGATGGCTGATACAAAGCAGTACAGGACCGTAATTCAGCTTGGGACTGGAACCGATACAGATGACTGTACAGGAAATGTAACTGAGCAGTCATCTTTTACAGGGATTACTGCTGATGACATCCGTCTCTGTCTGGCTTCCTTTACCGGGGCACTGAAACAGAAGCCGCCTGTGTATTCGGCACTTAAGATTCATGGCAGGAGAGCCTCTGACCTTGTCCGTAAAGGAGAGGAAGTGGAGCTTGCTCCCAGAGATGTTTTCATTTACAGTGCGGATCTTCTGGACTGGAATGAAAAAACAGGATGTCTTGCTGCAGATGTTGTCTGTTCAAAAGGCACATATATCCGTTCCCTGGCAAGGGATCTCGGCCGTGAACTTGGAACCTGTGCTCACTGCTGCGAGCTCCGAAGGACGGCTTCCGGACATTTTTCTGCTGAGCAGGCAGTAACGGTTCAGGAGTTAAGGGATATTATGGCAGGAGCTCCATGCAGCAGAAGATTCGTTCTGACCGCAGAGGAGGCAACGGCTGATTTTGACAGACTGATCCTTAATCCTTCCGGTGTTAAAAAGGCTCTGAACGGTGCCTTTTTCCGGCAGGAGGAGGTCATCAGCCGTAAAGGCAGCCTGAAAAGGGAATTTATTATTCTGGATGAATATGAAAATTTAATTGCAATAGCAAAGATGAACATGGATACTTGGCAGATAAAGTATCTGAATGTATTTAACAGCAGGAACCCGCAGACAGTGTAACAAAAAGTCCTTCGCCAGGGCTGATGCGGTTCATATAAATTGAAAAAATTTCAGGAGGTGAAGTCACTATGGCTTCTAAACAGGAAATAATCGAAAATTTCAAAACACATGAGAATGATACTGGGTCTCCGGAGGTTCAGATTGCTCTTCTTTCAGAGCGTATCAGCCATCTTACAGAACATTTTAAAGTTCATGCAAAGGACCATCATTCAAGAAGAGGTCTTCTTAAACTGGTTGGTCAGAGAAGAAGACTTCTTACATATCTTAAGGATAAGGATCTTGAAAGATACAGAGAGCTTATCAAAAAGCTCGGATTAAGAAGATAAAAGCATCAAAGGACGGCTTCCACCGCAGCTCCTGGAACGGAGCTGTGGTCCGTCAGGATATAGGAGCCTGAAATATGTATAAAATGGTTTGTGCATATTTCTGACTTCTGAATTCTGGCGGTTTAATGGAACTGGGAGCTTCTCATTAATATAAAACGCGAGGTATATATGGCAGTTGTTGATCACAGTGTAGAGATAGGCAGCAGAAATCTCAATTTTAATACAGGATATTTTGCAAAGCAGGCCAATGGTGCAGTAATGGTTTCCCTGGGGGAAACAATAGTTTTTGCTTCTGCAGTTATGGAAAATTCTGTAAAGGAAGGACAGGATTTCTTCCCTCTTACAGTAGATTACAGAGAAAAAGTTTATTCAGCAGGAAAAATTCCAGGGGGGTTCATAAAAAGAGAAGGAAGACCTTCCGACAGGGAAACTCTTGTTGCCCGTCTTACAGACAGACCGCTCCGTCCTCTTTTCCCGGACGGTTTTATGAACGAAGTTCAGGTCATTATCTATGTCCTTTCCCACGATAAGGAAAATCAGCCGGATGTTCTTGCTATCAATGCAGCATCTGCAGCTCTTTCAATTTCCGGCATGCCTTTCAGAGGCCCTGTTGGTGCAGTCAGAATAGGAAGAGTCGGTGGACAGTGGATTATCAATCCTACTTTTGCAGAAATGAATGACAGTGATATAGATCTTATGGTTGCCGGAACAAAGAAGGCAGTAACCATGATCGAAGGTGAATCAAAGAACATCTCCGAAGAAGAAATGATCGAAGCTGTTGATACAGCTCACAGCTGGATTAAAAAGATCTGTGAAGCAGAAGAGGAATTTGTAAACAAGGTTGGTGTAAGGCCTCTTGAATATACTCAGTATCTGCCGGATGAAAATCTCAGGGCAGAACTGCGCAGCCGCTGCTATGAAGATCTTAAAGGTCTCAGCAGATTTACAGACAAGAAGGAAAGGGAAAGAGCCTTTGATGAAATTGCAGAAAAGGCAGCCCGAGAGCTGGCAGAACAGTTTCCTGAAGTTATAGGACAGGTAAAGTCTCTTCTGGATGAACTTGACGGCGAGATTATGAGGAAGAGAATTCTTGAGGAAGGGATCCGTGCAGACGGCCGTTCTCTCAAACAGATCCGTCCTATAGATATTATGACCGGCGTTCTTCCCAGAACTCACGGTTCTGCAGTTTTCACAAGAGGCCAGACTCAGAGTCTTGGTATTACAACTCTTGGTTCTGTTGCAGATGCACAGAAGCTGGACAACCTGGAAGGCGGAGCCACAAAGAGATTTATGCTCCACTATCATTTCCCTCCTTTCTCTGTAGGAGAAACCGGAAGAACCGGAGGAGCAGGACGCCGTGAAATAGGGCACGGAAATCTGGCAGAAAGAGCTCTTTCCTATGCAGTGCCTGATGAAAAGGATTTCCCGTATACAATCAGACAGGTTTCTGAAATCATGGAATCCAACGGTTCCTCTTCCATGGCAACTGTATGTTCCGGTTCTCTTGCAATGTTTGATGCTGGTGTTCCCATGAAGGCTGCTGTAGCAGGTATTGCCATGGGGCTTATTCTGGACGGGGAAAGATTTGCCATCCTATCTGATATTCTTGGCATGGAAGACCATCTTGGAGACATGGACTTCAAGGTTGCAGGAACATCAACAGGCATAACTGCTTTTCAGCTGGATATAAAAGTTGAAGGTATTACAACTGAAATCATGAAAGCTGCTCTTGACCAGGCAAAAGAAGGACGTCTCTTCATCCTTGACAAGATGAATGCTGCAATGCCTAAGCCGAATTCACAGCTTTCTCCATATGCTCCTAAACTTCGTACGATCAAAATCGATCCGGACAAAATCGGCGGTGTCATAGGTGCAGGAGGAAAGACTATAAAGAAGATTATAGAGGATTCCGGAGCAGAGGTCAATATTGAGGATGACGGAACAGTATCTATAACTTCAAGTGATGATGCTTCCATAGATGCAGCCGAAAAAATGATCCGCGGCATTACCGAGGATATTAAGGTTGGTACAGTTTATGAGGGAACTGTAAAGCGCATTATGGAATTCGGAGCCTTCGTTGAATTCCTCCCCGGAAAGGAAGGCCTTGTACACATCTCCAATCTTGACACAACAAGGGTAAAGAGTGTAAGAGATGTAGTAAAAGAAGGGGATAAAGTCAAAGTCAGAGTTATAAAGGTGGACAAGCAGGGACGTATAGATCTCAGCAGAAAGGATGCTCTGGAGTAGCCTGACATTAAATGGTAACAAAATATACTCAGCCTGACGGGCTCAGGGTCATTCTTGAGCCCGTTGCAAGCGCGGTTTCAGTCTCTGCTGGCCTCTGGATTTCCAGAGGGTCAAGAGACGAAAAGCCGGAAGAATACGGATATGCTCATCTTACTGAGCATATGCTTTTTAAAGGTACGGAAAAATTTACGGCCGGACAGATGGCCAGAATGGTTGACCGGGTCGGCGGACAGCACAATGCAGCAACAGACAGGGAGTACACCTGCTACTATCTGAGCCTTATTGCAGATCATCTGGAAATGGCTCTGGATATCCTTTCCGACATGTACTACAGACCTCTTTTTGATCCTGAAGAAATGGAAAAGGAAAAGAAGGTGGTTATTGAGGAGATTCTCATGTGTGAGGATACTCCTGATGAATTCGTTCATGATCTTTTCGTTGAGCATATGCTCAAAGGTCATCCTCTCAGTCATCCTATTCTGGGAAGCAGGGAAATAATTTCTTCTTCTGACAGTGTATCTCTCAGGAAGTTTTATGACAGGAATTATTTCAACGGCAATGCCGTTCTTGTCATAGCCGGGAATCTGGATGTGGAAAGGACAAAAGATCTTATTTTACGGTATTTTAACTGTGCAAGACCTGTTCCGGAACAGATGCCGTCTGCCGGATCTTATAATATAGAAAGGGTTTCCCTTAAACATGTTCACCGGGATATAGAGCAGATTCATTTCTGTATGGGACTGGAAGGAATCAGAAAAGCAGACAGGGACAGATGGCCTCTTTCTGTCCTGTGCACTATTCTTGGAGGGAGCATGTCTTCCAGACTGTTTCAGAAGATACGGGAAGATGCAGGTCTATGCTATTCTGTCTATTCCTTTCATTCTGCTTTTTCTGACTGCGGTCTTTTTGGCATCTACTGTGCAACAGGGAACAGAAACTTTAAAAAGACTGTGGAGCTTATTATGCAGGAATGCAGATCTGCTCTTAAGAACGGTTTCACAGAGGAAGAGCTGAATGATGCCAGAACTTTCATTAAGGGAAGTTTTGCACTCAGCATGGAAAGCATGGATGTGAGAATGGGACAGCTGGCCAGAAATGAGATTGCTTTCGGACGGCATATGTCATTTGATGAGTTCTGTAAGGAAATTGATTCGGTTTCCATGGACGATCTGGTCAGAGTAACAGAGAGGATTTTCATGGGCAAAGAAATGTCTGTTGTTTCTGTAGGTCGGAATCAGGACGGCTTCTGCCTTCCTGTTAAACTTGCCCTTTAATTTTTGTTTTGATATCACAGGAAAGAAGATCTTTAAAGGAAAAGGAGAAAGACTATGGCAGTAAAAAATGAATCCATGAACAGTACTATCGGAAGCGGTTCTTCCTTTGAAGGAAAATTTTATATAAGCGGCTCCCTTCGTATTGACGGAAAGTTTGAAGGAGAGATAAGAACCGATGAAGAACTGGTTGTCGGAGTAACAGGCAGGGTGAAGACAGATATTTCTGCAAAATCTGTTGTTGTGGCAGGAACTGTTATCGGGAACATCAATGCTTCTGAGGATGTCCGGCTCCTTGAAACAGGAATGGTTCTGGGAGATATTACATCTCCTTCCATTTCCATGCAGAACGGGGTTGTGGTTCTGGGAAAAGTTCAGGTTACCGGCGGAAACAAAAAGGATATCAGAAAGCTTATAGAGGATTCCTTTAACGGCGGTTCATCTGTATCTTCATCAAAAACGGAAAGCAAATAGGATTCATTTTTTCTGTCTGGATGCCGATTATAAATAGAGGCTTCTTAACTGGCATGGTTTGAAGAAAATGAAAATTACATCGGAAAGAACATACAGATTTGGCCGTCTGGCAGTTTCTCTGTACGGTCAGGATATTGTTCTGATCTACAGCGGAAAGAGATCAGTACATGTAAAGAGAATATGGAAAAAAACTCTGTCTTCCATATGTCTGAGGATGGCTGTCTGCGTGGCTGTCCTTTCCGGTGTCCTTGCTGCTTCAGCCATTTTCTCTCCTTCTGCTGATGAAGAGCCAGAGACAGCTGCTGCCGGAGACGATGAAAAGATCAAGAATGAGCTTCTCATGTCAAGCTCCACTGACTATACTCTTCCTGATGAAAAATACAGTCTTGAAGTTCATACATACCGTGTAAAACAGGGAGATACACTTTCCGCTATTGCAGTCCGTTTCGGTGTTTCCCTTGATACTGTCTGCGGAAGCAATAATATTACATCTGCTGATAATCTTCCCACAGGGAAGCTCCTTACAGTTCCAAACAGAGACGGTATTCTTTATACCATGAAAAAAGGCAGCAGCATTGTAGCTGTTGCGAAAAAATACAAAGTTTCCCTGGAAAAGATTCTGGCTGCCAATGAGCTGAAAAACGCAGATTTTATCAAAACGGGCAGAGTGCTGTTCATTCCGGATGCAAAACCTGATAATATAATTAAAGGATTTATATGGCCGACATCCGGACGGTTTATAACCTGCGGATACGGCTGGAGGCCAAATCCGTTTTCCGGAACCGGACGGGAGTTCCATTCAGGCATGGATATAAGGGCCAGTTATGAGTGGATAAAGGCTGTAATGTACGGAAAGGTAACCTTTGCCGGATGGCTTGGCGGTTACGGAAAGGCAGTAATCATTGCTCATCCGGGAGGATGGAAAACCCTTTATGGTCATCTGTCCCAGATAAGTGTTAAGTCAGGGCAGTATGTGAAGCAGGGCCAGTTTATTGCCAGAAGCGGTAATACAGGGAGATCCACAGGTCCACATCTGCATTTTGAACTTCTTCAGAACGGAAAACATCAGAACCCCTATGTAAAGCTTTCTAGAAAAAAATAATTGACTGTAATCGGACAGTAAAACCTGTTATTTGTAACGATTAATTTTTATGACTACCTGGAGTTTCCCATGCTTGCTAATGCTAATTTTTTATGTGAAATAGGAACAGAGGAGATTCCTGCCGGTTATCTTCCTTCTGCTGTTGATTCTGTTGATAAAGTTTTCCGAAATCAGCTTACCGGAAACCGTATAGATTTTGAAGATGTTCAGGTCTTTGCTACTCCCAGACGAATTGCAGTTCTTGTTGCAGGACTGGCTGACCGTCAGAGAGAGGAGGAAACGGAGCTGAAGGGGCCTGCACTTAATGCAGCCTATAATGCTGACGGATCTCCTGCAAAACCTCTTCTTGGTTTCATGAAAGGCAACGGAGTTACGGAAAAGGATCTCTTTAAAAAGGATCTGGGCAAAGGTGAATACATTTTTGCCAGAAAACACCTTGATTCAAAGGCAACCCTGGATATTGTTCCTGATATAATAAAGAGTCTTGTCCATGATCTCCCCTTCCCTAAAAGGATGCACTGGGGTGACAAGACAGTTACTTTCCCCAGACCTGTTGACTACTTTGCAGTTGTTTTCAACAATGAAACTGTTCCCTTTGAACTTGACGGAATTCCTTCTTCCTGTATGGTCAGAGGTCACTATATTCAGCATAACCAGATGCTGCCTGTTACAGACATAAAGCAGTATGAAAATCTTCTGCTGGAAAACAGTGTTATTGTTGATCAGGCAAAGAGAAAGGAGATTATCCGTAAACAGCTCAATGATGCTGCTGCTAAGGCCGGCTGTACATTATATGATGATGAGGATCTTCTGAATACAGTAACTTTTATTGTTGAAAATCCTCATGTTGTTGTCTGCGATTTTGATTCTGATTTTCTTCATGTGCCTGATATTGCTTTGATTGCAGAAATGAAGGAAAATCAGAAATATTTTCCTCTTTACGGAAAAGACGGTAAACTCAGCAACCGGTTCCTTGTCGTTGCAAACAATCCGGCTACATCGTTTATTAAAGCAGGAAATGAACGAGTAATAACTGCCCGTTTCAGTGATGCAAGATTCTTCTATACAGAGGACAGAAAGACTCCTCTTGCAGGTATGGTCGATTCCCTTAAATCCGTTCTTTTCCACAAGGAGCTGGGATCTATTTATGACAAAATAGAAAGAATGCAGAAGGTGGCATCTGTTTTTGCAGAAATGACAAAGATGGATTCTTCTGTTTATGAAAAGGCTAAACGTGCGGTTATGCTCTGCAAAGCTGACCTGAACACGTCTATGGTTTTTGAATTCTCTTCTCTGCAGGGAAAAATGGGACGAATCTATGCCCTTGAGGACGGAGAAGATCCTCTGATTGCAGATGCCATTGAGGATCACTACAAAGCCCAGTCCGGACAGACTCCTTCTTCCATGGTATCTGTTTGTGTTTCCATAGCCGAAAAACTGGACAACATCTTCGGAAGCTTCTCTGTAGGAAACATACCTAAGGGTTCTGCAGACCCCTATGCACTTCGCCGTCAGGCAAATGCTGTTGTGGAAATGCTCATAAAGAACAATATCAATCTTCAGCTGAAAACTCTGCTGGAAAAGATTTCCGGTTCCTATAAAAACGGAGCTGCTCTGGTGGATCAGATTCTTGAATTCATTACTGCCCGTGTAAAAACTATTTTTACAGAGAGCGGTTTCCGTTATGATGAAATCGAGGCATGCCTCTCTACAGGTTTTTCTGATTTTACTGAGCTCTACAGAAGGGCAGAAAGCCTGCATGCCTACAGGGCCAGAGAGAGTTTTTCACAGATGCTTCTGAGCTTTAAGCGTATGAACAATATTCTTTCCGGTTTCTTCCGTGACAACAGCGGATATAAACCGGACTTTAATGAATCTCTGCTGAAAATTCAGGAAGAAAAGGATCTGTATGCATTCTTCGGTTCCAGAAAGGAGAAGATTGCCCAGCTGATTTCTGAAAGCAGATATACGGATCTTTTTGAACTCCTTACTGAAGGAAAACAGATCATTGATGCTTTTTTTGACAGTGTTCTGGTTATGGATGAAGACAGGGATGTGAGAGATACAAGACTGGCTCTTCTGGAAAACATTCTTGGTTCTTTTTCCGGTCTAATGGATTTTTCAAAGATTTCTGACAAATAGGATCTTTCCTGAAAGATATTTAAAAAGCCTGCTTATAAGCAGGCTTTTTTTATGTTTCTGGCATTGCCGGAATCTGAGACTGCTGAATTTATCCCGGAAGAATCAGAAGAAAAAGAAAAGGCTGTCCTTCAGGGACAGCCTTTCTGTATGCTTTTTATTTTCAGTTCAGATGTCTTATGCAGCAGCTGGTGTCCCTTTTCCCTTTGATTCCTTAAGGTCAAAGAAGATGTAGGAGACCGCGAAACATATTATGCCTGCAGCGAAACCGTAAACAGCTCCGCAGGTAAGGATTGTTGTAAGTTCAGTACTTTCCATTATTTCCATGAATCCAAGATCCAGACCAGTACAGCATACCACTACATATCCGAGCCATACAGCTGTTGAGGATGCAAGGCAGGCCCAGGCTGAACGCTTTGTGGATTTAGGCAGATAGATGGCAGCCATTACAGGAATAAATACTATTACCAGCTGGGATGCCCAGCAGTTTATCATAAGCTGATAGATGCTGTTAACTCCAAGAGCAAGAACAAGTGCAAGTACTGCAAAAATAAGAGTAACAATGCGTGTTACAGCCAGCATGTGCTTCTCAGGGAGATTTTTGAGAGGTTTAAGAACATTGTTGGCAAACAGAGAAGAGCCTGCCAGCAGAGAACTGTCTGCGGAACTCAGGATTGCCGACATAAGGGCTCCCAGGAAAAGGATCAGGATTATCATGTGTTCCTTTCCAAAAATTACCAGAGCGACTCTGGGAAGAACCTGGTTTTCCAGGTCTGTTCCCATGGTTTCCGGTGTAATTCCGTATTTAGGAAGAATGATTCTTGCTGCAAATCCTATGAGGATAGGAACTATGCCGATCAGCATATACATTATTCCGGATGTTATTGATGAGGTCCTTGCAATGCCCGGTGTTTTGCTGGAAAGAGATCTCTGCATAAGATCCTGTCCTACCATGCATCCCAGTCCCATTATAATCCATCCGCCTATATAATAGATATAGTCATTAAAAGCAGTGCCTCCGCCGGTGGCCGAAGCCATGGACAGGGAAACATCTTTTGCAGGAATGGAATCCATGGGATTCTGAAAACTGCCAACTTCTGTAAAGACTCCGGGAATAAGTGAAACCAGACCAAGAATGATTATGGAAACCTGAACAACATCAGTCAGAGTTACTGCCCACATGCCGCCGCATAAGGTATATGCCACAACAATTATTGCTCCTATTATACTTCCCCAGAAAACAGAAGTTCCGAAGAGAATATGGACAAGTGTTCCGAAACCCAGGATCTGAGCTCCCAGCCATCCGATATATACGGGAAGCAGCCAGAAAGATGTATATATGCCTGCTTTTTTTCCGTATTTCTGCTCTACAATATCGGTCACGGTAAAGTAGTTTTTTTCACGCAGCTTCTTGACTATAAAGAAACCGGCAAGAACAAGACTTATGGAAGCAGCAAAAGGGTCGGCTATAACCGCAGAAAGGCCGTCAGAAAAAACCGTAGCAGCAACTCCCATACTGGAACCTGCACCAAACCAGGTGGCAAGGAGTGTTGCTGTTGCCATCCAGAAAGGAAGCCGTCTTCCGGCAACAAGGAAATCAGCAAGACATTTAATTTTCCTTGAAGTAAACCATCCGATAAAAAGCATTATAAATAAATATGCAACTATTCCGATTGTGAGAATCCAGGAGTTGCCAGGGTTAAGAAGGAACGAGTAAGTCTCGTTAGTGAGAGCAGGGTCGGTCATAATGTACCCCCTTGTGTATGTGATATGCCAGAAGCTGGTCAGCGTATTATCGGGATTAATGAATATACGGTCCGGATGTGTCAAACAATTTTGATGTGTTAAAATAATTATTTTTATAATTATTTTTAAACTTTTTCTCGGCTGATTATTTCATCTTTTTTTATGTCGGTTAAACTGTTGACAGAAAGGCCCGAAAAAGGATTAAGTTGAATAAAATACTGTAAAAAGGCAGATTTATGAAGATCAGAATCGGAACAAGAGGCAGCGAGCTTGCCATGTGGCAGGCAAATTATGTGGCAGACAGGCTGGGACGGGAAAATACAGAAATAATTGTCATAAAAACCAGGGGGGATCATATTCAGAATGTATCCTTTACCAGTATGGAAGGGAAGGGATTCTTTACAAAGGAAATAGAAGAGGCCCTTCTGTCCGGGCAGATTGATCTTGCTGTTCATTCCCTGAAGGATTTGCCGACAGAAAATACTCCAGGCCTGGAAATCGCAGCTGTTCCGGAAAGGGAGGATCCGGCGGATCTTCTGCTTGTCAGAAAGGACTGTGCTGCGGCTGATTATCCTCTGTCGCTGGGACCAGGGGCAGTTGTTGGAACCAGTTCAATGAGACGTCTTGCTCAGCTGCGGGCTGCAAGACCTGACCTGAACATAAAGGATCTCCGTGGCAATGTAAATACCAGATTAAAGAAGCTCAGGGAAGGGCAGTATGATGCCATTGTGCTGGCTTCTGCAGGACTGAAACGTCTGGAATATGATCTTTCTGATCTTGCGGTGATTCAGATACCTTATGAAATTTTTCTCCCGGCACCTGGACAGGGGGCTTTGGGACTGCAGATAAGGGAGGGGGACGGTCCTGTAAAGGAAGCTGTTTCTGCAGTCAGTGACCGTGCTTCTTTCCTGCGAGTAACTGCCGAAAGGGCTTTTTTAAATGAATTCGGCGGAGGATGTCACATTCCTTTGGGAGCACTTGCGGTTCTTGAAAATGAACTGCTGACACTTGAGGGCCTTATTGCAGCACCGGACGGATCAGCTGTTTACAGGAGCCGAGTTACAGGAACAGATGCTGCTGAACTAGGTAAAAAACTGGCTGTTATTTTAAAAGAACAGGGAGCAGAAAAAGTATTATGAAAAAAGGTTTTGTCTATCTTACAGGAGCAGGTCCGGGGGATCCGGAACTGGTTTCTCTTAAAGCTATGAGAGTGCTGGGAGAAGCTGACTGCATTATATATGATTATCTTGCCAATGCTTCTCTGCTGGATCAGTTCAGCTGTGAAAAGATATATGCAGGAAAGCAGGGAAGCAGTCATACTCTCAGTCAGGATCAGATAAATGCACTCATTATAGAAAAGGCAGGGGAGGGAAAGACTGTTGTCCGTCTCAAAGGCGGGGATCCGTTCATCTTCGGAAGAGGCGGAGAGGAAGCTGAGGATCTGGTGGCTGCCGGAATTCCTTTTGAAATCATTCCAGGCATATCATCTTTTTATTCTGCCCCGGCCTATGCAGGAATTCCTGTGACTCACAGGGATTTTTCCAATGCCATAGAAGTTATTACCGGCCACAGAAGGGCTGAATCAGCGGACAAGGAAGATGTTAATTTCCCGGAATATGATCCATTCCGGACTTTTGTTTTTCTCATGGGAATGGCCAATCTCCCTCATATATCAAAAGTGCTGGTGGAGGAAAAACATTTTCCTGCAGATACTCCTGTAGGCATTATATCCTGGGGAACAAGGCCTGAACAGCAGACTGTTACCGGCACTCTGACGGATATAGGTGATGTGGTAAAAAAATCAGGCATAAAGCCCCCTGCAATAATTGTTGTCGGACGGGTGGTAAGTCTCAGGGAAAAGCTCCGCTGGTTCGACAGCAAACCTCTTTTCGGAAAGACTGTAGTGGTAACACGGAGCAGAAAGCAGTCATCCATTATGTCAGCAAAACTCACTCAGCAGGGTGCTCATGTTATAGAGTTTCCTGTCATAGAAATAGAACCTGCAGCAGACATGAAACCTCTGGAGGCTGCCATAAAGAATCTGGCTTCATATAAATGGCTGGTATTTACATCCCAGAATGCTGTGAATATTTTCTTTGAACGCCTTAATGCAGTGAATCTGGATGCCCGCTCTCTTGCCGGTCTTAAGATTGCAGCCATCGGACGGGTGACAGGTGAGGAACTTAAGCATTACGGCCTGAAACCTGATCTGGTTCCGGAAAAATTTGTGGCAGAGAATCTGGCGGAAACTATGCTTCCCATGATCAGTGCCGGAGACAGAATCCTTCTTCCCTGCTCCGCAGATGCAAGACCTGTTCTTGCAGAAAGTCTCAGGAAGACCGGTGCACAGGTTGACAGAATCCACATCTACAGGACAGTAAAACCGGAACGGCCGTCTCCGGAAATTCTGGATGCAGTCAGGAATGCAGACTGTGTAACCTTTGCGAGTTCATCAACTGCTGTAAATTTCTTTGAAATTGTCTCTGACATCAGGGGAATATGTGCAAGCATAGGACCTGTGACATCAGAAGCTCTCCGTAAAACAGGACATGAGCCGGCAGTGGAAGCCTCTGTCTATACAATAGACGGACTTCTTGAAACAATAAACGGCTTTTTCAGCCGTACTAAATAAGGACAGAAAAAATGATATACAGACCAAGAAGACTCAGATCAACACAGGTTCTCAGGGATATGATTTCCGAAACATCAGTTGATTCACGAAAGCTTATAATGCCGTATTTTGCCTGTGAAGGTTCGGGAATCCGGAAACCTGTTCCATCCATGCCGGGAATAGACAATGTTTCCCTGGATGTTCTTTTAAAGGATATTGAAACAGATGTGAATCTGGGTGTAAAAAGCGTTCTCCTGTTCGGTATTCCGGACCACAAGGATGAAGTCGGCAGCCAGGCCTACGCTGATGACGGAATAGTTCAGAGAGCAGTGTCAGTCATAAAGAAAAATTTCCCTGAGCTGTGTGTTATTACTGATATATGTCTCTGCGAATACACCAGTCACGGACACTGCGGTATTGTCAGGGAGGGATATGTGCAGAATGATCCCACACTGGATCTTCTGGCAAAGACTGCTGTTTCCCATGCCAGAGCAGGTGCAGATATGGTTGCTCCGTCGGATATGATGGACGGCCGTGTGGGTGCTATCCGTGATGCTCTGGATGACGAAGGTTTTGAAAACCTGCCGATAATGGCCTATTCTGCCAAGTATGCATCTGCTTTTTACGGTCCATTTCGTGATGCGGCAGGAAGCACTCCAAAGTTCGGAGACAGAAGATCCTATCAGATGGATCCAAGAAATGCAAGGGAAGCAGAGTACGAGGTAAATCTGGATCTGGACGAAGGCGCCGATATTGTCATGGTTAAGCCTGCTCTTTCCTATATGGATGTTATTTACAGGGTTAAGCAGATGTCTCCTGTGCCGGTCTGTGCATACAATGTAAGCGGTGAATATTCCATGGTAAAGGCAGCGGCAGCTCAGGGAATGATTGATGAGGACCGCATTATTATGGAAATCCTCACTTCTCTTGTAAGGGCAGGATCCGATATGATTATTTCCTATCATACACGGGAAGTCCTTCAGAAAAAGCTTTTGCAGCAGAGGTGAACATGAATACGGAGAAATCAGCAGAACTTTTTGAAAAGGCGAAGAAGGTTATTCCAGGAGGAGTGGATTCTCCTGTCAGAGCCTTTCGGGCCGTTGGCGGAACTCCTCTTTTTATGCAGAAGGGGGAAGGAGCCTGTATGACAGATGAAGACGGAAATAAATACATTGAATACTGCATGTCCTGGGGGCCTCTGATTCTGGGACATGCTGATCCTGATGTGATTCGAGCCATCACAGATACATGTATGAACGGAACAAGTTTCGGAACTCCTCACAGGTATGAGGTTGAGCTGGCAGAAATGATTTCCGGGGCTTTCGAAAGCATGGAAAAAGTCCGTTTTGTCAATTCCGGAACTGAGGCCACCATGAGTGCCATCAGACTGGCTCGTGGATATACAGGACGGGAAAAATTCATCAAATTTGACGGATGTTACCATGGTCATGCAGATCATCTTCTGGTGGCAGCCGGGTCAGGTCTTGCAACATTCGGCACACCTGATTCAGCAGGTGTCACAAAGGGAAATGCAAAGGACACAGTGGTGCTTCCATTCAACGATCTTCCTGCACTGGAAAAATATCTGGCAGAGGACGGGAAAAGCATTGCTGCTGTTATTCTGGAACCGGTTCCCTGCAATTACGGACTTATTCTTCCTCAGAAGGGCTATCTGGAGGGGGTGAGGACTTTGTGCGACAGATACGGCATAGTCCTGATTTTTGATGAAGTCATCACCGGCTTCCGTCTGTCTCCCGGGGGCGCCCAGAAATATTTCGGAATAAAACCGGATCTTACCACCCTTGGAAAGATCATAGGCGGAGGCCTTCCTGTGGGGGCCTACGGCGGGAAAAAGGAGATCATGGATATGGTTGCCCCTCTGGGACCTGTTTATCAGGCAGGAACTCTTTCCGGAAATCCTCTTGCCATGGCAGCCGGGATTGCCACATTAAAGAAACTTCTTAACGGCAGTGTATATGAGGATCTTCAGAAAAAGGCTGATTTTTTTCATCGTGCACTGAAACCATGTCTGGAGAGATACAGAGGGAAGGTTTTGTTTCAGCAGATTGCTTCTGTTTTTGCCTTCTGTTTTACTGATAAGCCTTCTATTGCAGCTGTTGATGATATAAGAAAAGCAGATACAGAAAAATTTGCACGTTTTCACAGAGAACTTCTGAACAGAGGAGTTTATTTCTCTCCTTCAGGTTTTGAGGTTGGTTTTATTTCTGCAGCTCATTCAGAGGCAGATCTCCTTAAGACAGCAGAAGCTGTAAGCCTGTCCCTTGACGCAGTTCTGGGGTAGCATGCCTCTCTCAGCAGACAGAAAATTTTATACTGTGTCAGAGCTCTCCTTAAATATTAAGAGAGCTCTGGACCAGAATCCCATGCTTTCCTCCGTATGGGTTAAGGGCGAAATCTCCAATGTAAAATATCATTCGTCCGGTCACATTTATTTCAGCATTAAGGACAGAACAGCTGTTATAAATGCCACCTTTTTCAAATATGCAAACAGAAATCTCCGGTTTAAGCTGGAAGACGGAATGAGCATCTTTGCTTTAGGAAGTGTCTCTCTGTATGAGAAAGGAGGATCCTATTCTTTTAATATAAACACCGTTGAAAAGGCCGGTGAAGGGGAACTTCAGCAGAAGATAGAAGAGCTGAAAAGAAAACTTCAGAAAGAAGGTCTTTTTGATCCTTCTGAAAAGAAAGATCTTCCGATACTGCCGAAACGCATCGGAATAGTCACTTCTCCAACAGGAGCAGCAGTCAGGGATATAATAAAGGTTGCTCTCCGGCGTTATCCAAATGTGGAACTTCTTATTGCTCCCGCAAAGGTTCAGGGTGATGATGCTGCTGCAAGCATCGTTCAGGCCATAAAGGAGCTGAACAGGGCAAAATACGGTCTGGATCTGATCATTGCAGGCCGTGGAGGGGGATCCTTTGAGGATCTTATGGCTTTTAACGAAGAAAAAGTTGTCAGAGCCTTTGCATCCTCTGAGCTTCCTGTTATTTCCGCAGTGGGGCATCAGATCGATCATCCTCTGTCTGATGATGCAGCGGACAGATATGCCCCCACCCCTTCGGCTGCCGCAGAAATAGCAGTTCCGGAAAAACAGGTTTTTGAAGATGAAATCAATCGTAATCTTATGCGGATTGATGCAGCCGTTAACAGGAAACTGTCCGTTGCCCGGAATCAGCTGGAAAATCTTATGAAGCACAGAATTTTTTCCAGACCGGAGGAACTGGCAGAAAGCAGGGAAATGGATCTTCAGCGTTCGGAGATCCGTCTGATTTCTGTAATGAAAAATCTTTCGGAAAAAAAACACAGACAGTTTGCCTCCAGGAAGGATCTTTATGTATTAATTGAAAATATTCTGGTCAGGAAAAGAAACCGTCTTGATCTGAATCTTCAGGCGATGAGGGACCGGTCTCCTCTCAATATAATCCAGAGAGGATATTCTATAGCAAGGGACTCATCAGGAAGAATAATAAAGCATGCCGGATCTGTAAAAGCCGGAGACAAAATATCAGTAAAAGTTGCTGACGGCACTATCGGGTGCACAGTGGAATCATCTGAAGAAGGAGAAATTTCAGTTGGAAAAAAAACAGAAAAATCAGATATCCTTTGAACAGGCAATGGAGGAACTGGATGCCATTGCAGCAAAGCTGGAATCAGGGGAACTAGGCCTGGACGAATCCATAGAAGAATTTGAAAAAGGCATGAAATTTGCCGCCGTATGTCATAACAGGCTGGAGGAGGCAGAGAGAAAAATCGAGATTCTTCAGAAAGGAAATTCCGGAGAAATAGAAAAGAAAAGAGTCAGAGTAAAAAAAGAAACAGGAGAAATTGAAGAAGATGAAGACCTTCAGGGTTCTCTCTTGTAGAAGGCAGCTTCAGAAAAGAAAATAGTCGTTACATGGCGTAAAAATGCGGATGCTGAT
>JAZRYV010000114.1:0-9644 GCA_045600925.1 Spirochaetota bacterium | reverse complement strand
AGCAGCAATCTTTGCTCTGTTTTCATCACTGCAGCCAGGGCAGAGAGTAAGAGCACAGCTTCCGCTGACTATGCCGGAAGCATATCCGGAACATCCGGGAAAACCGCAGGCTCCGCAGTTGGCTCCAGGCAGCAGGGAAACAATCTCTTCTATTCTGGCATCTTTATCAACATGGAGTTTTATTTTTGCAGCTGAAAGAATAATTCCGAAGAACAGTCCTATTCCCGCAACAGCGAAAATGGATGAAAGTGAAGGAAAAACAGATTCAAACATATATATCTCCTGAAACCGTCATTAAAAGCATTTTAAGATATCTTTACCAAAATAAATATAAGTAAAGCCTTTGCAATAACTTTTATGATTAATATCAGTTTTTAATGTCTGACGGCTCACTGAATGCCTGCATCATTCAGACCTGCAAGATACTCATCCAGAATTCTGTGAACCGAATCCCTGTCCGGAGCCACATTAAGCACTGTCCTTACAGCAGACGCACCTGGGAGACCGGATATGTACTTAACAGTATGTTTTCTCATAAGAACCAGTCCCCATTCTCCGTAAAAACTGATATTCATGTCCAGATGCCTTTTGATCATGGCAATTCTTTCTGCTGCAGACGGCTCCCTGCCGGAAAAGATCCATGGATTGCCGCAGGCCCCTCTGCCAATCATTACAGCTGCACAGCCGGAGTTTTCCAGTCTGAAAAGTGCCTGTTCCCTGGTAAGAATGTCTCCGTTTCCTATAAGCGGGACCTTTGCGGCTACAGCAGCTGTCTCTACTGCATTCCAGTCAGCCTCACCGCTGTAGCCCTGAGCTTTTGTCCTTCCGTGAATGGAAATAAACGACACTCCTGCATCCTCCAGGGCTTTAATCACCTCAGTGTAATTCACAGAGCTGCTGTCCCAGCCTGTCCTGATTTTGGCAGAAACAGGCAGTGAAACAGCCTTAACCACTGCTTCGGCTATTTTTCCGGCCAGAACAGGATCCTTCAGCAGAGCTGCACCTGCCCCGTCTCCGTCCCTGCACACCTTCCTTGCCGGGCAGCCCATATTTATGTCTATAAAATCCGGGTGCATCTCTGCTGCAATGACTGCTGCCCGGGCCATCACATCAGGCTTTCTACCGAAAATCTGTATGCCAAAAGGCCTTTCAGCTTCTGAAAAGGTCATAAGCTCCAGAGTTTTTCTGTTATATCGGATCAGTCCCTCAGAACTTACCAGTTCAGTAACAGTAAAACCGCAGCCTGACTCTGCAGCAAGAGCCCTGAAGGGAGAATCGGTAAACCCGGCAACAGGAGCAAGGACCAGAGGATTTTTGATTTCAAGGGAACCTAAATTCATAAACAGCTCTTTATATTAAGATAAGACAGATAAAAAATTTCCCGGCAGTGAGTAAAGAAAAATTTTACTGAATAATATTTCATGAAAAAAAAAGAGAAAAAATCGGAATTATTAATTCAATATTCCTTGACAGTTTTATGTCTTATTTCTTATATGTATCCATAAATTTTGAATGTATCAAAGGTGTTGACTTGGCTAACATTAAATCACAGGAAAAACGCATCAGACAGGACGCTAAACTTAACGAAGCAAATTCAAAAGTCCGTTCATCTGTCAGAACAGCTCAGAAAAAAGTAAACAAAGCTCTTGAATCCAAAGAAGAGAAAAATATTGCTCAGTTAGAACTGGATCAGAAGAAATTTGAAAAAGCCATTGATTCTGCAGCAAGAAAAGGCATTGTATCCAAAAATTCCGCTGCACGTAAAAAATCAAGAATGGCAAAAAAAATCAATGCTGTAAAGGCTTCTGCATAAGAGGCAGTCTTGACAAAGGCTGATATTGTTGACCAGATCAGTCCTGAAAGTGAAGCAACAAAAAAAGAAATTTTAAAAATAATTGATATTTTTCTTGACAAAATAAAAGAAAATGTCAATAATGGTCAACAGGTAAACATAAGGGGGTTTGGTTCTTTCTACATGGCAACCAAAAAGGCCAGAAAGATTAAATCTCCTATTGCAAACCGGACTCTTGAAGTTCCCTTAAAAACCATTCTGGCTTTTAAGGGAAGCAGAGAAACAGAAAAAGTTACGGGCGCTTAGCTCAGCTGGAAGAGCATCTGCCTTACAAGCAGAGGGTCGGGGGTTCGAACCCCTCAGCGCCCAATAAAAAAACCTGCATCAGTATGCAGGTTTTTTTATGCTCAGAAATGATGTAATTCCTGTGTTCCGCCTGGCTGTCTTCTGAATAATACCTCATTTAATTTTTAAACCGGCAATAGAAAAAACTCCGTCAGTGACGGAGTTTTATGATGTACAGAAGTTTCTGCCGGAATCAGAGAAGCACAGAAGCAGAAATTTTTGCAGCTCAGCTTCCGTATTTCTGCTCATTACGTCTTCCGTAACCCAGGCGGAAAAGATTTCCTTTCCACTGCCTGTCCATAATATCATAGCCTCCGCCAAGAGAAAACATAAAGTGTTCAGCAGGCCTTATATCTGTCTGAAGGAACAGTCCCCAGTGAAAAATGTTCAGCACTTCATCTTTTTCAGGATCTCCGGTGGCCAGCTGATACCTGTTTGTGTAGGAAAAGAACTGAGTCTGAAAGGCAGACGAAGCCTTCCATTTTATCCAGGCCTTTGAATTAAAAAGAGGAGTCCAGCTGAAACCAGTTTCTATGCGGGAAAACTTTCCAGCAAGAACCATTGGAAGGCCGATTCTTATAATACTTCCGGACTTTTCAACTGAATAGGCAAGGACAGGAAACGGAACAGGTGCGGGGAAAATTCGCTTATAAACCAGAGCATTTGTAAGACCGATTCCATATTCAAAATATTTTTTCCCTGAGGAAAGTCTGTGTCTTTTTTCACCCATGACAAAGTACTGAAGGCTGTCAGCAAAACTGCTTCCTTTGAAAAAAGCACTGGAAGCAGAGGCAGTAAGTCTGTATCCTGATGTCTCGGTGACAAAAAGTTCCTTGAACCTGAAAAAACTGTCCATCTCTGCTCTGTCAGTATTATCTGCATAGACAAAATCACAGTAATTATGAATGCGGAAGGATTCCCCGTAAAAATCATCCTTTCCGGTAAGAAAAAGAAAATTTTCGGCATAGTTAAAGCCTGAACTGCCCCAGCCGCCAGTATATGTATGATTATTATCCTCTGCATAAAGGGAAACTGCCCATAAAAAAATCAGGGATGCTGCAGCCAGTCTAATTATTTTCTTCATTCTCTGCCTTGTCCGGTCCGTTGTTTATTGCCCACTGAACTGCAAATTTAACCAGTTCATTTGGGGTCTGTATATTCAGTTTTGTTTTTATTCTTTCCCTGTAGGTTCCAACTGTTGAAGTACTGAGACTGAGAGTCCCTGCTATTTCCCTCGTATTGGCCCCGCTTCCTATAAGCTGAAAAATTTCAAATTCGCGGTCAGTAAGATTTGCCACCAGTGATTTTTCACCTGTTCCCGGATGCTGCCACATCATGGATTCCAGCATCTTGTCCCGTATGACCGGACTCAGAAAAGTCTTTCCGCTCATTACAGTATTAATGGCCTCCACAACCATATCCTCACTGTCATTTTTAAGGACATAGCCTCTGGAACCTGCACGCATGGCTCTTTCAATATATTCATTTTCATCATGCATTGAAAGAACAATCACTCTTATCCAGGGATATCTTGTCTTAATTGACTTAATAAGATCTATGCCGCTGGTTCCTTTCAGGTTGATGTCAACAATGCAGATATCAGGCCTGACAGTGCCCAGATCAGCTTCTGCGGAAGCTGCATCCCCGGCTTCCCCGCAGACAGAACAGCCTTCCCTGCTGTCAAGGAACTGACAGAGTCCTCTCCGAACAACAGGGTGATCATCTACAAGATAAATTTTTATGCTTCCCTCAGACATTGCTGCTCTCCGCTGTTCTGCATGGATCCTTCAGGAAACAGGATATCTCCGTTCCCTTTCCAGGTGAACTGCTGATTTCAACAGAACCGCCTATTACATCAGCCCTGTACTGCATAAGATTAAGTCCGAGACCTCGTTCTGCATTATCCGGATCAAAACCGGAACCATCATCCTTTATGACAGCAGTTATGCCTTTATCTGTTTTTTTCATCATAATGTCAACATGTTTAGCTTCTCCGTGACGCATGGCATTGTTGACTGCTTCCCTGATTATATAATAGAGATGAGTTGCAGTAAAAGTATCCTTAACCGTAAAATCAGGATCAGATGAAAATTTACATTCCACACCGAAAATTTTTTCCGTATCCATGCACAGTTCCCGGACTGCTGCATAGATTCCCAGTGAATCCATGTTAACAGGACTCAGTCCTCTGGCAAGATTTCTGGTGTGCTTTTTACCCTCTTCTATAAGGGACAGTATCTCTTCTGCAACGGATTTTTCCGGCAGATCCGCTGCAGACAGTTTATCCTTGAGAATTCTGGCAAGGAACCCAAGTCCTGTAAAGTACTGACCTATTCCGTCGTGAAGGTCATGCCCTATGCTTATACGTTCCTTTTCACTTATTGAAATGATATCCTGTTCCAGCTTTTTTCTTTCTGAAATGTCTACTGCAATGGAAATGCGAACGATCCTGCCGTCAAGCCATGTAATGGCCCTGTCAATGGACTGATACCATCTGCCGTTTCTGCCGCTTCTGTATTCCCACCGTCGGGCTGTTCCTGTATTCCCGTTTTCAAAAAGCTTTGCATTTCTGCAGAAACTGCACGGACCTGTTTTATAGCCGTGTATCACATCCCAGCAGCAGCGGCCTGTAATATCCTCGCCAAAAGTCTCCCTCATATATCTGTTTGCAAAAATAATCGTGCTGGAACTGAGGCCGGCTACATATATAAGGGCATCCATGCTGTTCAGAACAGTAAGAAGCTGTTTTCTGGATATCTGACTTACAGTTTCAGCTCTGGTTTTGCCTGTTATGTCGTAGATTATTAACAGAAGATATTCCTTTCCGCGAAAAAAAAGAGGTCCTCCGTTTACGGAGACATTGCATACTTCCTCATTTGCCAGTCTGTGGAAGCAGGAAACATTCTGGACTGCACCTATTTTGAAAAGCCTCAGCTGATTAAAATCATCATCTTCTTCACGGACTGCATTCAGGAAAGAATACTTCATAGAGGACATTTCATCCGCAGTATAGCCGTAAAAATCACAGGCTGCCAGGTTGGCCTCTTCTATTGTCCCTCTGTCCGGATCTATAAGAAGTTTAATGGCCTGATTGCCTTCAAAGAAGCTGTAAAAAAGACTTTCTTCTTTTCCGTCATGAAAATTAGTTCCGGACTGCATATTTTCTCCTCAGATCAGATTTCTGAAGCAGCTGCAGACATCCGTCAATATTTTTTCAGTAAATGTTTTTATGAAAATGCTGATTTAATCAATAATCTTCATGAGACGAATCTGCAGCACAGATCCCTGTTAATCAGCGGTTCCTTATTAATGCTGTTCTGTGATTCTGTTGTTGTATTCATCATAAGAAGTCCAGAGACCGGACTTTTCATCATCCTTATAGACTCCCTGTGACTCTATATGGCCGTCTTCCCTGTAAAAGGTCCACTTCCCGTTTTTCCTGCCTGCTGAATAATTACCGATGATTTTTTTTGAACCGTTTTCATAGTACAGATTTGTCTGGCCGTCAGGCAGACCGTTTCTATAGCCGGAAATTTCCTTAGGATTTCCGTTGCTGTAATATTCCCTTAATCTGCCGTGTTTCTGCCCTGCTTTATATTCAGTCTGGGAACTGAAGATTCCGTTCTGAAAATAGGTGATGCTGGTTCCGGATAAAACATTCTTCATATAGGAAGATTTAAAAACCGGCCTTCCATCTTCATCAAAACATGACCAGAATCCATATTTCTCACCTTTTTTATAGCTGCCGGTATACAGTTTTTTCTGTGTTCCTTTGTGAAAATATGTCCAGATGCCGTTTTTTTCTCCTTTAAAAACAGGTCCGCACCCCAGAATAGAACTGTCATCAGCCTTTACAGTCCCTGTGCTTCCAGTAATCTCCATTTCCATGGCTTCCAGCTGTTCAAGGGAAGGAAATTCATGAGCATCTGTCATGTCAGAAATCATGTCAGCAAAAAGTCCTGAAGAGATAAAAACGGCTGAAAACAGTGAAATGACGAAAAAGAGAATTTTTTTCATGCGGCATACTCCGTAAAAGAAAATGAATATTTCCACTGAAAAGTGAAAAATAGATTAATGACAGGACATAATCAGCCGAAAATATCAATAGAGACATAAGCGTCAAATATTTTTTTCAAAAGAGTGTAAAAACAGGAGTTATTATTATGATGCGTTCACTGTGGACAGCAGCTTCCGGAATGGTGGGACAGCAGTTCAATATCGATACAATTTCCAACAACCTTTCAAACGTAAACACAACAGGCTTTAAAAAACACAGAGCCGAGTTTGAAGATCTGCTGTATCAGACAGTGCTGATGGCAGGAACGCCTGCAACCGAAGTCACAGAGGTTCCAACAGGAATTCAGGTAGGTCACGGTGTAAAGGTTGCTGCCACCCAGAAGCTGTTTGAACAGGGAAGCCTTCAGGCAACAGACAACAAACTTGATCTGGCCATGGAAGGAGAAGGTTTTTTCAGAATCCAGCTTTATGACGGCTCTATGGCCTACACCAGAGACGGTTCCTTTAAAATTGATTCCAACAGACAGGTTCTTACCTCCAACGGATATGCTCTTGAACCTCCGATGTTCCTGCCTGAAGGTTTTATGATGGATTCTCTGACCATAAGCCAGGACGGACATGTGACAGTAAAACTTGCAGGAGAGGAAGATCCGGTTGAAGTTGGACAGATGGAAATCGTCCGTTTTGTAAACCCTGCAGGTCTCAGAAATATAGGACAGAATCTGTACAAAACAACTCCTGCTTCCGGAGAGGAAATAGCAGGACAGCCTGCAATGGACGGAATGGCAAAGCTCCATCAGGGCTTCCTTGAAATGTCCAATGTAAAGGTTGTTGAAGAAATGGTAAACATGATTGTGGCCCAGAGAGCCTATGAAGTAAACTCAAAAGCCATTCAGACATCGGATTCCATGCTGGGAACAGCCATAGGACTTAAACGCTGATGAAACAGGTTTTTCTCACAGTTATGTTTCTTATTGTTCCGGCAGTGTGGGCCTTTGCTGATGTGCATCTTTACCTGTTTTCGACAGCACAGAAAACTGATCAGCCTCTTACCATAAACGATATTGCCATGACAGAAGGTTCATCAGCTGACGTGGAAAAGATCCGGCATCTGATCATTCCGGCTTGTCTTGCAGATGACGGATATCTGGACAGCAGGGAAATATCCGGTCTGCTGCATAAAAACGGAATAGAAAATTTTACAGTTCAGGGAACAGCAGTAAAAACACAGAAATGCAAAAAGGCGGACAGCATAACATCATCAGACAGAAAAACCGCAGTAATCCGCAAAGGTGACACAGTAAAAATTATCATAAAAAGAAAAAATCTTTCCCTGACCACAACTGGAAAAGCTGCATCCAGTGCATCTGCCGGGAACAGGGTAACCGTAAGAAGCCACGGGAAAACAGTCTCCGGCAGTGTATGTTCAGACGGGACGGTAATGTGCAGCATATGAAGATCAGGAATACAGCTGTTCTGGCAGCCATAACGGCTTTTACTGCTTTTTTCTGTTTTTCAGCTGCAACCATCTGGGAAGACAGAAACAACTACAGGGCTGATGCAGGTCTCAGACAGGGAGCTGTAATTATTGTAAATGTCTCTGACATATCCAGCTTTAAATTCAAGCTTGTGTCAAAAACATCAGGAAATTCATCCATTGAGGTTTCACCGGATACTTCCATAACAGGATTTCTTCCTAATGTTCAAAGTTCGGATAAAATAAAAAGCGACGAGTCAGGAGATTTTTCCGGAAATTCCGGCACAGCCTTCACCATTGCTGCATCTGTAACAGGAAGAACCGCCGACGGCAGGCTTTCCATTTCAGGGACAAAAAATCTGTCTTTCAACGGAACAGCCAACACAGTTGCCCTTACAGGGACAGTGGATCCTTCCCTTCTCAGGGGAAGAAACATCAGATCCTCCGAGATTGCAGACCTGAGAATTCTGATTACAAGCAGAAGAACAGGAATGAAGCTCAGCTATAAAGAAAAGAAAGAAAAAGAAAACAGTTCTGCTGAACTCACAGAAGAACAGAAAGACAGACTCCTTATGGATTTCATAAACAGAATAATAAGCGAACAGGAGAGGATGAAATGAAAGTTCTGAAAAAAACACTGCTCATCCTCTTTGTATTTTCTGCAGTTTCTTCATATGCGGAGCTTTCTGTACGTGTCAGGGATCTTTCTTTTATTGACGGCCTCAAGGACAATCAGATTTTCGGCTACGGAGTTGTAACAGGCCTTTCAGGTACAGGAGATTCAAAGTGCCCTCTTTCCGGTGAAAGTCTCCAGAATTTTATCCGGAACATGGGAATTGAACCGGAAAATTTTAAATCCAGAAACATTGCAGCAGTTTTAATTACTGCAAAACTTGATCCATTTGTACGTACAGGTGATAAAATTGATGTAACCGTTTCTTCCATCGGAGATGCAAAGTCTCTTGAGGGTGGAATTCTTATTCAGTCCCCCCTTTGCGGAGCCAACGGAAGGATTTATGCTGCTGCCCAGGGCCGCCTGGAAATTCCGGAACCATCTCAGAGGAACAGCCGTCTTTCAGCAGTAAAGACGTCCAGACCGGTAAAGACCGTGGCCAGAGTTACCGGAGGCGGTATTGTGGAAAGGGATATTACACCGGATATAGTGTCAAGAAATGAAGTTCTGGACAAGGAATGGATTTTTCTTGTCCTTAAGGACTGGGATTACGGTGTTGCAGACAGAATCATCAAGGCTGTGGCAGAAAAGTACCCTCAGGCTGAACCTGCCATGACTTTCAGCGGAAAGATTCAGCTGACCCTGCCAAAGGATACTCCAGTTCAGGAATTCATTGACGGTGTACAGCAGCTGGAGGTGACCCCTGCAGACCGGCCTTTGGTGGTTATTAATCATCAGGACGGGACAGTTGTGGCAGGAGGACATGTGCTTGTAACAGAAGCCTTCGTCAGCAGAGCAGGAATGGTTCTGGAAATCGATGGAACAGGTGAAAACCGGTCTGCTGTTCAGCTGGAGGAAGCCACAACCATAAAGGATCTGGTGGATACTCTGAATGCAGCAGGAGCCGGAACAGCAGATATCATAGCCATAATGAAGGCTCTTAAGGATGCAGGAGCCATTCATGCAGAACTCATAATTCAGTAAAAACGGAGAAGAAAAATGTTTGATACATCTCTGATGACAGGCAGCATACATGATTCGGCAGCAGCTTCCAGAACAGAAGATGCCAGCAGACGTATGGAAAGACTCTCAAAGGCCGGCGAAAAGACATTCAGCGACATGCTGAAAACCGCTGTGACAGAAAAAGATGCTGCTGCAAAACGCAGAGAAGAAAAGCGGCTGAGGGAGGCCTGCTATGATATGGAATCCATTTTTGTTTCAAAAATGCTTAAAGAAATGAGAAAAACAGTTCATAAAAATGAATGGACTCACGGCGGTTATGCTGAGGAAATTTTCGAAGACATGCTGTATGATGAATACTCCAAAGATGTATCCAGAAA
>JAZRYV010000113.1:0-2384 GCA_045600925.1 Spirochaetota bacterium | reverse complement strand
CATCATTGAACAGATATTCTGCCACCGCTCTAGCTGTTTCCGTTTTTCCCACACCTGTAGGTCCCATGAAAATGAAAGAACCTATTGGACGGCCCGGATCCTGGATTCCGGAACGGGAACGGCGGACAGCATCGGATATGGCTTCCACTGCTGCTTCCTGGGATACAACCCGTTTACGGAGCCATTCTTCCATATGCAGAAGTTTCTGTTTTTCTCCTTCCAGCATTTTTGCTACAGGAATACCTGTCCATCTGGAAACTACTGCTGCAATTTCCTGTTCTGTTACTTCTTCTTTGAGAAGAGAACCGTTTTTCTGCATTTCGCGGATCTTTTCATTGCATGCTTCAAGCTCCTTCTGCAGGTTTACTATCCTGCCGTAACGTATTTCTGCAACTCTGTTAAGATCTCCGTTTCTTTCCAGTCTCTGCTCTTCCTGATGAAGTCTGTCTATTTCTTCCTTGATCCGGCTTACATTGCCTATAGCTTCCTTTTCCTGTTTCCACTGCCCCACAAGGACGGATTTTTTTTCGTTCAGGTTGGCCAGTTCTTCTTCTATTTTTCCCAGCCTTTCAGCAGATACTTTGTCTGTTTCCTTTTTCAGGGCTTCCTTTTCTACAGACAGCTGCCTTGTCTTTCTTTCGATTTCATCAATCTCCACAGGCATGGAATCTATTTCCATTTTTATGAGAGATGCAGCTTCATCTATAAGGTCAATGGCTTTGTCCGGCAGAAATCTGTCTGTAATATAACGGCTGGACAGACCAGCTGCAGCAACCACTGCAGAGTCGGAAATTCTTACTCCGTGATGAACCTCGTACTTTTCCTTAAGACCACGGAGAATGGCAATGGTGTCATCCAGAGATGGTTCCTTTGCATAGACAGGCTGAAATCTTCTTTCCAGAGCCTTGTCCTTTTCTATATACTTCTGATATTCGGAAAGTGTAGTGGCCCCGATTGTCCGCATGGTTCCTCTTGCCAGTGCAGGTTTGAGGATGTTGGCCGCATCGGTTCCTCCTTCCTGTGCTCCTGCTCCCACCAGAGTGTGAACTTCATCTATAAAGAGAATGATCTCTCCTTCTGAATCCTCTACATCTTTTATGACGCTTTTAAGTCTTTCCTCAAATTCTCCTCTGTATTTTGCTCCTGCAATCAGAGCTCCCATGTCCAGGGAAACCAGCTTTTTGTTTTTCAGGTTCTCAGGCACATCCCCCTGAATTATTCGCTGTGCCAGTCCTTCCACTATAGCAGTCTTTCCTACACCTGGTTCTCCGATAAGAACAGGGTTGTTTTTTGTTCTTCTGGAAATGACCTGCATGACACGGCGGATCTCCTCATCCCGTCCGATGACCGGATCCAGTCTGTTCATTCTTGCCAGTCTGGTCAGATCTCTGGCAAATTTGTCCAGAGCCCCGTACTGTTCTTCTGCTGTTTCGGATGAGGCCTTTTTGTTTCCGCGGATATCCATCAGAGCTTTCAGAATGTTCTCTTTTGTGAAACCATAACTGTTGAGAATCTGTCTTGTGCGTTCACTGCTTCCGGAAGCCAGAGCCAGAATCAGGTGTTCAGTGCTCAGATATTCATCCTGCAGGGATACAGCCTGGTTCCATGCCTCGTTGAAGATTCCGTTCAGTTCCTGAGACATGGTATTTCCGCCTGCTCCTGACTGTCTTGGAAGTGCACTGATGGCACTTTCCGTGTCTCTGAGGATTTCCTGCAGAGGAGCATCTATTTTCCCGGCCAGTGTGCCGAAGATCCCGTTTTCCTGTTTTATAAGAGCCTTTAAAAGATGTACAGGCTGTATTTCGTAGTTGTTTCCGGAAGATGCGATTTCCATGGCACTGCTGACAGCTTCCTGTGCTTTAAGTGTAAGTTTGTCTGTTCTCATGATTTCCTCCTGAGATATTCAGGTAATATACTGTTTTATCAGCCATCTGTTATAGTGAGTGCTAAAACATCAGAATTTGTTACAAAGGCAAGTAAAATTTTACATGAAATTATCATAGAAGTCACTTTATAAACCGGGCAAACGGGGTTTAAACAGAAAATGCAAAAAATATGAAAAAAACAAAAAAAGTTCAGAAAAATTTAAAAAAAACAGTGTTCATTTACGTATTCCTTACAGGACACAAAATTCTTGACAGTGTCCTTAAAATATGTTAAGGAGAAGGAAATATGAATGGAGCAGCAGCTATGGCAAAGTTTACAGAAGAGGATTTTCAGGTTATCGGAGAGTACATGAAGAAGAAGTTTCCTGTTTTGATGCAGAAATCTGTAAGGGAAACGAAAGGAGCAAAGAATGAAGATCTTCTTGAGCGGGTTGTCCGTGTGGAAGAAGAACTGAAGAATCAGCGTGAACTCATGCTTCAGGGCTTTAAAATGATGGA
>JAZRYV010000112.1:0-1996 GCA_045600925.1 Spirochaetota bacterium | reverse complement strand
ATCAAGATTCATATGAAGCCTGTTTGCAAGAAGAGCAAGAAGCTCCACATCAAATCCTGACGTGGTTCCGTCCGGAAGAACAAATGAATAAGGCTGGCAGTCCCTGTCCGCTGCCACCCGGAGTGTTTCATTATAAGTATTTTCCGGAAATATTTCTATAACCGGAGCATCAAAAAACTGTTCATTATTCATATGATAGATGATAATAAACAGTGAAATGGAAAGCATGAGAGCAAATACTCCGCATGTTATAAGTTTTCCGAAATGAAAATTTCTGTCCATCTTTACAAATCCGTTCAGATTGCTGCTGTGTGAAAAACAGTATTAACCATTTATATATTATACATTTTTTTTTAAAAGCTTTTTTTACCGTAAAATCACCACCAGACAGCCTTACTGCTTGACAGATGACCGGAGCCTGTAAAAATGAACAGAATACAGAAATTTACAGGAGGTTCTTATGTGTCTTGCAATACCCATGGAGATTGTAAAAATCGAAGGAGCATCAGCAGTTGCAGCTTCCAGAGGAGTGGAAACGAAGGTAAATATAATGCTTGCTCCGGAAGAAATTCACGTGGGGGACAAGGTTCTGGTTCACGCAGGTTTTATTATTGAAAAGCTGGATCCTGATGCTGCACTTGAAATTGAGGAAACATGGCAGGAATACATGGAATCCATTGAAAAAGACGAAGCAGGAAAACTGAACATATGAAAACAGGAATTATAAAAACACTTGTCGTAATTCTTGCTGCTTTTCTGTTTTTCTCCTGTTCAAAGAAGGCTGATGTGGCAGAAAACATCATAACTGTTTCAATTCTTCCTCAGAAATATTTTGCCGAAAAGATCGCAGGAAGTCATTATACTGTAAACGTCATGGTGCCGCCTGGAGCCAGTCCCGAAATGTATGAACCTGCGCCGTCCCAGCTGGAAAAAACAGCTTCTTCAGTTGTCTATTTCCGCATAGGATATATTCCATTTGAACAGAACTACATGTCCAGGCTGGCCTCTCTGAATCCGTCAATGAAGATCTTTGATACATCTGAAGGAACTGAACTTCTCATGTCAGAGGAACATGAACATCATGGACATGAACATGCCGGAACTGATCCCCATCTCTGGCTGTCTCCGGTAAATGCGCAGATCATTGCCTCCAACATGCTTAATGCCCTGACTGAAGTTTTTCCGGCAGATGCTGAACTCTTCCGGAAAAACTTCCGGGTTCTTTCAGAAGAGATCGCTGCTGCAGACAAAAAAATACGAAGCTGCCTATCAGGCCTGAAAAACAGAAGTTTTATATGCTTTCATCCGGCCTTTACCTATTTTGCAGACTGTTACGGACTTAAACAGGTATCACTTGAATTTGAAGGAAAGGATCCGGTTCCCTCACGCATAAAGAACATCATCGATCTGGCAGAAAAGGAAGACATACATACAGTCTTTGTTCAGGAACAGTTTTCTTCTTCAGCAGCAGAAGCCATTGCCCGTGATATTAACGGGAAAGTGGTAAAAATTGATCCTCTGGGAGAAAACTGGCCTGAGACAATGACTGAAGCAGCAGAGGCCTTCAGCAGGAATATGAAATGAAAGAAAAACTTCTTGAACTGAAATCAGTCAGTGCAGGCTACGGAGGACAGCTGATTCTGAAGGATGTAAACCTGACAGTCTGCGAAAATGATTTCATAGGAATAATCGGTCCTAACGGAGGAGGAAAAACAACTCTTCTCAAGGTCATGCTCCGGCTTCTTGCTCCCTGCAGCGGAACCATCTCCTACTACCACAAGTCTCTTCAGGGAAGAAAAAAGGCCATAGGATACCTTCCACAGTTCAGAATTCAGGACAGAGATTTTCCAATTACTGTTTCCGAGGTGGTCAGCTCCGGTCTTATGAGGGAAAAACGGATTTTTTCCAGAACATCTGCCGAAGATACGGAACGCTGCGAAGCCATTATGGACAGATTCGGAATCGGTACACTGTGTGACAGGCCCATAGGTGAGCT
>JAZRYV010000111.1:0-9559 GCA_045600925.1 Spirochaetota bacterium | reverse complement strand
ATGGTCTTACAGAAACTTCACCATGCATCTCGGCTTCCAGCTGGGACGATCCTGTTGAAGCAAAGGAAAACACCATAGGCCGGCTCATTCCATTTGTCAGGCTGCGTCTCATAAATGACGCTACAGGGGAAGAGGCTGCTCCCGGTGAAAAAGGAGAAATCTGCGTAAAGGGCGACAATGTAATGAAAGGCTACTACAAGATGCCGGAAGAAACAGCAAAGACTTTCGATGCAGACGGATGGCTCCATACAGGTGATGTAGGCTACATAAGAGAAGACGGGTGCATTGCAATGTCCAGCCGTATAAAGGACATCATAATCCGCGGAGGAGAAAACATATATCCTGCAGAAATAGAAAACATCGTCATCGAACATCCTGCAGTGGAAGACATCTATGCAGTAGGAGTTCCAGACAGGGAAAAGGGAGAAGAGATTATGGCTTTCATTAAACTCAATCCCGGGGCATCACTCACTGCAGAAGAAGTAAAGGAGTTCTGCAAAACCAGAATGGCAACACACAAAATTCCAAGATATATTCAGTTTGCAGACAGTTTTCCTGTTTCCTCTACAGGGAAAGTTCTGAAAAAAGAACTGAGAGCCATAGGCTCAGAACTTGTTAAAAACATGTAAAACAGCATAATAAATGCTTTGCAGTATACCCCTTTCTGACAGAAAGGGGTATATTTTTAAGGACAATACCATGAAAATTTCCGCTGTCATTTTATCCGCAGGTCTTTCGTCAAGAATGGGAAAATTCAAACCGCTTCTTCCTGTGGGAGACAGAACAGTAATTGAAAAAACCGTTTCTGCTTTCATCTCTGCAGGAATAACGGACATAAATGCAGTGACAGGAAACAGAAGAGATGAACTTCAGGCTGCCATGAAACATCTGCCTGTAAAATGGCTTCCAAATCCAGGCTTTGAAGCAGGAATGTTCAGTTCCGTTCAGACAGGAGTCCGCGGCATCCGGGGCTGTGACGCCTTCTTTATTACTCCTGTAGATATTCCTCTGATCCGGCCCTGGACCATTAAAATGCTTATGAATAAAATTTCCGGCGGTGTTTTTCCATCAGGCAGCACTGTGCTTATGCCTCTATTCAGAGGAACCGATGCCCACCCGCCGCTGATCTCAGCATCACTTATTGACGGAATTCTCTCCTACGACGGTCATATGGGACTTGGAGGTTTTTTTGCCGAAAATGCCTCTGTTCTGAGAATTCCGACAGGAGATGAAGGAACAGATATGGACTGCGACTACTTAAAGGACTACGAACGCATACTTTCTGTTTTAAAAAACAAAAAGGCTCCCACAGAAGATGAATGTTCGGAACTGATGTCTGATGTGTTTCGCTGTGATGACAAAATCATCCGTCACTGCAGAGCTGTCTCCGTCCTTTCCATGAAAATAGCAGATCTGCTGAATCTTGCACCGGACGAAAAATCTGTCCTTAAGGCAGCTGCCCTTCTCCACGATATCTGCAGAAAAGAAAAGGATCATGCCAGGGCCGGATACCGCACTGTTCTGGACATGGGATTCAAAGCTGCTGCGGAACTGATTCTCACCCACATGGAAATAAGCCCCTCCCCAGGTCCGGTATCCACTGCTGAAATTCTTTACCTTGCGGACAAAATGACTGAAGAAGACAAGGTACTTCCTCTCCGTGACCGGATGGACATGCAGCTGAGAAAATTTCCTGATCCTGATTCACAGAAGGCAGTCCGTAAGAAAATGGAATCAGCCTTTGCCATAGAAGAAAAGCTGTTAAAACAGACCGGACTCTCTCCGGAACAGCTTACTGGAGTTCTGTCATGATATATGTTCTGCGTCACGGCGATCTTGGGGATTCAGTAAAGGGACGCTATCTGGGACAGGCAGATGTGCCTCTTTCCGACAGAGGATTTATGCAGGCAGAAGCACGGGCTGCTTTTTTCCGGAAAGAAAATATAACTTTTAAAAAAATCTTTTCTTCTGATCTGTCACGGTGCATGGAGACAGCCCGTGTCATTGCAGGCATGCAGGAAATCCATCCTGTCCCCGGCCTGAGAGAAACTAATCTTGGCCTGTGGGAGCTCCAAAAAAAAGAAGATATAAAAAGAGATTTTCCGCAAGAATGGGAAAGTTACGGGTCAGATCCGTTTTTCCGGCCGCCTAATGGTGAAACCCTTGCAGAATTCTCTGCAAGGGTTCTGAAAGTCTTTACATCTATTGCCATGGAACAGGGCCCTGTTCTGGCAGTAACTCATGCAGGAGTCATTCGCTGCCTTATTGCAGACATAAAAAATATTCCTCTGACTCAGATCTTTACTGTAAAGCCTGACTACTCCGGACTTACAGTAATTGACAGCAGCTCCGCACCAATGAAAATTACAGCAGAAAATATTCCTCTGAGCTGACTACTTTGAAAGTTCAGATCTTGCCTTAACTATTTCAGCAGCAACGCTTATGCCTATTTCCTCAGGAGTTTCCGCACCAATGGGGAGACCAATCGGGGAATGGGTTCTGTCAATATCTGACTGAGTAAAACCACGCTCCATAAGATTTTTATATATGCCTTCCCTTTTTGGTCTGCTGCCTATCATTCCTATGTAACCGGCCTCAGTCCTGAGTGCCTTTTCAAGGCAGACTTCGTCCTTTGCATGGCCTCTCGTAACAATAACAATATAGCTGAATCTGTCTATATCTATCATGGAGAAGCTCTCCTCGAAATCAGCTGCCAGGATTCTGTCTGCAAAGGGGAAACGATCTGCACAGGCAAAATCAGCACGGTCATCAATTACTGTAACATGAAAGCCGGTATATTTTAAAAGTTCAGCGATTTTCAGTCCCACATGTCCGGCACCGAAAATATATGCACAGTGGTGAATATTTGCAGCCTCGCAGATGTATTTTCTTCCGCCTGCAGAAATCACCCTGTACTTTGAGTCGCTTTCAAAAACTTTTTCCCTTAACGAAGTATTTTCAGCCTCATTAAAACCTGCCGAAAATTCACCGTCAGTAAGAACAAACAGTTTGCTGCTTCTCATCTCCTCTTCTGTCTCAGGAATCTTTGTCACCAGATAAGCAACAGATCGGTCCCTGTCGGATGAACTGAGGTATGCAAAAATCTCCCTGTTCAGAGGATTTCCGGCATCTATAAAGTCCACAAGAACGCTGAGATTCCCGCCACAGGTCATGTCAATGCCGGCGAAATCATCCTTTGTCAGATGGAATTCCTCCACTGCAGCTTTACCGGCCCGGATGACCTCAACGCCGCGGTCCATAACCTTTGCCTCAAGAAGACCTCCTCCTATGGTTCCGGCAATGGATCTGTCCTTTCTTATGATCATCTTTGCTCCAGGACCTCTTGGAGCAGATCCATCCGAAGTTATAACTGTTGCAAGAGAAAAATTTTCCCCTGCATCTGCAAGCCTTAACGCTTCAGCATAAAGATTCTGCATTTTTTCTCCTTTAAATCTTGCCAAAACCGCAGTGAGGATAATGGCATACTTCGCAGGTAAGACAGAATCCTCCGTTGGCATATTTAATCAGTTCTGCACGCTCCGGTTTTTCTCCTGCCATAATCATGGGAAAAACAATATCCAGAATGGTTGTTTTATTAAACATGACACATCCCGGGAGCCCCATAAGAGCAACATCACCAAGAAAAGCCAGCATAAACATAGCTCCCGGAAGAACCGGAATACCATATGTAACAACCTGAGCACCGGTGTTTCTTATAGATGCAGGAGTCACATCATCCGGATCGACCGACATCCCGCCTGTAAGCATAACAACATCAGCGCCTTTATCTATAAGAGTAAAAACTGCTGCAGTTATCTGTTCAATATTATCCGGTGCAAAAAGCTGATCAACAACAGTTCCTCCGTATGCTGCAATCTTCTTCTTTAAAACAGGACCGAACCCGTCTTTGATCCGTCCGTGAAAAACCTCACTGCCTGTTGTTACTATTCCGACCTTAAGATTCTTAATAAAGGGCTTTATCTGGACAACAGGTCCGTATTTACGGCACACTTCGCTGACCTTTTCAAGTCCTGCTTCCTCAATAACAAGAGGAATAATTCTTGTTCCTCCGACCTTGTCTCCCTTATGAACGACCTGATTTGAATGAAGAACTGCCATCATAACATCAGTAATGGAATTGAGTTCATACAGGGCTCTGGAATTTATTTTAAGCAGACCGTCACAGTCTGCAACAAATTCCACCTTGCCTTCTTTGGGAGGTGCCAGTTTTAAACCGGGACCTGCAGCTGCTTCTGCAATTCTTCCGGCAGCTTCATCCTCATGAACAAAACCGTCATTAAGATCCCATACATAAAGATGTTCTTTTCCTATTTTCAGCAGAGCAGGAATATCCTCTTCTCTGACTATGTGGCCTTTTTTAAATGCCACACCTTTTTCTTCCCCAATAACGATTCTTGTAAGGTCATGGCACAGTACCATGCCTGCAGCATCATAAACTGATACAATTTTCATTTTATTCTCTTTTTTGTGCAAAAATTAAATAAAAAAAATGCCGCCTGAAAAATACAGACGGCACTTGTTTTCAACATGAAAAGCTTAAAAGAAACCTGGAATTAAGCAATTCCGCCGAGAGCCTTTTCCATATTATTAACGATTTCTTTTTCCATTTTCTTTGTCTGAGCATTGAGAACTCTGTCTCCGAATGCACCAAGTTTTCCGCCAACAGAAGCAGTGATCTTATAGTCGATATCCATTGTTCCGTTTCCGTTATCTTTAAGAGTCATATCCATAGACATGGAGAAATCTCCGAGACCCTTTCTGTCTTTTCCTTTTCCAGCAATAACTGCATGAGTAGGAGGTGTCATTTCAACGATTTCTGCATCCATATCGAATGTAAACTTGAAAGGACCAACACCCTGTCTCAGAACAACATGGTATGAATTGTCTCCTGTCTTTGTAACTTCTTCTCCTCCAGGAATAACTGCCTTGAGGATATTTGTGTCATTCAGGAATGTATCCCAAATTTTCTGACCAGACACCTGAGTCTTAACGGTCATGTTTCCGCCGAATTCCATAGGTCTTTCTCCTAATAAAAATATTTTTTCCTTTTCAGGATTACTGCCAAACTAAAAGGTCTGTCAACCTTCTCCCTGAAGATATATATCTTCTATGTTATGATACCAGGAACCTGCTTTCGGAGCCAGATCAAATTCAGAAATTCTGAAAGTTCCGTCATCATGCTCCTTTTCGAACCTGCGTCTGCTGGCGTTCTTGCCGTCTACATATTCCCTGCTGTCTTCATCTGCCAGACATGAATAATAATGCCGTCCGATATACAGATTGCAGTCAATACATGCTTTTCCAGAGACAGGGCATTTTTTTCGTTTAGCCATAATACCCTCCTTGTAGTTTATTATCTTTTGTCTATAGAACAACCTAAGTACATAGAAAATGTTTAAATAAAAAAGTCAATATTAATTTACAGTTTTATAGCATACATCAGGACCGGCCGTATATAAAAAAGCCTGCCGCAGGGGCAGGCTTTTTTATTAAGTCGAACAGAATTAGTTTCTTTCCATTCTTCTTGGGTTCTTTGTAACAAAATCAGGAGCCCATCTGTAGTATTCTTTGTTGTTGGCTTTCTTGAGACCAGCGTAGTTAGCCTTTGCAAGAATAACAGGTTTTCTCTTGTTTCCGTATACCATTACGAGGCCTTCCTGCTGAAGAGCAAGAACTGCATTTGTAACAGCTTCATCATCACCATCGATGTAAACTTCCATATCCTTCAGAGTCATATGAAGTCCCTGATTGATCTTGTAGTCATCAGCAAGAACTTTGAGAACGTTTTCAGGTGTACATGCAAGTTTGGAAGCAACCGGTTCGAATGTTGGAACAGGAACACCAAGTTTTTCGCTGAGTACACGGCGAGGCATTCTGACGTTTTCGCCAAGAAGCTTCGGAGCTGAACGGTAAACAACCAGCTTACATGCATCAAGAGTACCGCCGGCGATGAAGTCTGTCTTTGCAACTTCGAAGAGGTTCTGTACAGGATACCAGCGGTTGATACCGTCGCCGCCCATTACCATAACACCGTCATGTGCAGAATCCATAGTAGCCATAGCTCCCATGCATTTTGCCATACTTGCGTCAATAGTAATATCCTGCTTCAGATCCCACATATAAGCTGTGTAGAAAGAGCTGAGACGTGTTGTCTTGTATCTCATGATCATGTCAGCAAGTCTCATCTGGTTGAGAACGATTTCAGATGTAGGTCTTCCGAACTGTACACGTCTTTCAGAATATGGGTATGCATAACGGAGGAGAGTCTTCTGCCATGCAACAGCGGATCCGGAGATCAGTGTTCTTTCGAAGTTAAGACCGTTCATAAGAACCATCCAGCCTTCGCCTTCTGCACCAATTCTCTGAGATTCAGGAATTTCAACATTGTCGAAATCAAGGGAACCGTTCTGAACGTTTTCAAAAGAAAGGATTTCGTTTGTTCTTTCAGAAGAGAAGCCCTTTGTTCCTCTTTCCAGCCAGAAAGCTGTGAGGTGTTTGTGCTTTTTGATCAGCTCAGGATCTTTTGTAGATTTTGCATAAACGATATAATGATCTGCAAGACCTGCACCAACGATGAAACGTTTCTTTCCGTTAAGGATGTACTTGTCTCCCTGCTTTACAGCTTCAACTTCCATTCCGGAAGCATCTGTACCGGCTGTAACTTCTGTAATACCAACGCATCCGATTTCACCGGCTGCTATTCTGGGAAGATATTTCTTCTTCTGTTCTTCTGTACCGGCATCGAGGAGCTGCATAACGCCGCCCATCATGTTACCAACAATGTAACGTCCCCATCCTGGAGAAACTGAGTGAACTTCTTCAGCTATGATAACGCCACCTGTACATCCGAGACCAAGTCCGCCGTATTCCTTAGGAATAGGAGCACCAGTAAAACCTGTCTTTCCGAATGCTTCATAGAAATCGAACTGAATTTCTCTTTCCCAGCGGGATTCCATTTCACTTGGAGCCCATTTTCTGCAGAAAGCTCTTACATCTTTCTGGAGTTTCTTGTGTTCTTCTGTCCACCATGGAAACTCATTAATCTGATCAAAATCTGCCATAACGCATCTCCTTATATAAGATTTTTACAGTCCCCGGCATTAAACATCACCGGAGCAGTACAGTTGCAGTATACTTAAAAATTAAAGTATGCACTATACAGTGAACTTTTTCACAGTAACAAATAAATGTCAAGATTAATTACATAATATTATATTTTTTCTAAAAGTTTCTTCTTATTTCTTTCAGATGTTTTCCTCTTTTTTCACGTTTTACGGAAGATTTTAAAGGAACATGACATAAACATCAAAATATTATTGACTGTGTTGTCCTCTGTTCATCAGTTAAGCTGGAGGCATAAAATGACAGAACAGAACATATCCGGGAAACAGAAAAAAGCCATCAGACAGGATATAAAAAACAGGCTTTCATCAACCAGAAAAAATATATCAGAAAAAAAAACAAAACTCAAAGACTTCATTAAAGAAGCAGCAGGGGACGAAAAAACATACGGCAGAATACTTAACGGAGCAGTCACTGCAGTCAAGGTCACAGTGGCAGCCATGAAAAAATTCATGACAGACCAGTGCCTCACACGGGCCGCATCTTTTACCTATACGATGATTGTATCTCTGATTCCGTCCCTGACAGTCGCACTTACCATATACTCTGTCTTTTCCGGAGCCGGAGACAAAAAAAACGACATTTTTTCACAGATCTCCATGTTTATGGCGGAAAACAACATACATCTGAATGTTGAACCGGTCTTCAATGCCATATCCTCACTTGTGGAAAATGCAGGCAAGATCGGAGGCATAAGCGCTGTAATCATGATTTTCTCCGCAACAGCCATGATCCGTACCATGGAAAATGCCCTGAACCATATCTGGAAAGTAAAAAAACAGAGGAAAGTACTTCTTAAAATTGTCTGCTACTGGGCTGCACTTACCCTTGGTCCCATTCTGATCGTTTCAGGAACAACAGCTGCAGGACAGGTTTCCGATGCTTTTTCAGCACCGGACTACAGATCTGCCTGTGCATACGGAGACAGAATCTGGATCTGCGGAACCAGAGGTTCTCTGAAATACACTCCTGCTGACAGGCTTGAACTGCACACTGTTTCACAGGACATGATCGACTTTGACGCTCAGAGAATCTTTTCCTACGATGCATCCTCAGGAACATTTTCAAAGCTGGACAGTTATTATGAACCTCAGGAGCTTATGAACACATCCCTGTCAGGAATTGTCTTTCATGGAGATAAAGGCTGGGCTGTGGGTTCCCAGGGAATTATTCTCAGCACCAGAAACGGAGGACAGCGATGGAGCATAAGAAAAATGGGGAATCTTTCCCTGAACTCTGTCTGCTGCACCGAAAACAGGATTTTTATTGCATGCGACAACGGCCTGCTGCTGTCATCATCAGACAGCGGAAGAACATGGCAGACAGTTCCAGGCATTCCCACAGCAGCAGATCTGCTTTCAGTTACATTCTGCGGAGACCGGGGAATCATTACCTGCTCAAACGGAAGCATTCTCACAGGGAAAGATGATTCATGGACAGCGATGGAAATTAAGGAAGCAGCAGGCTGTGCCATAAACTGTGCCTTCTTTGCCGACGGCTCAAATGTGATGCTGGCAGGAAACGGAGGTTTTACTGCACGAAGCAGAGACGGAGGCAAAACATGGCATGTACAGAAATTCCGTAAATTCAACTATTCTGCGTCCTATTATTTTGATGAAAAAACCGGACTTTTTGCAGGGACAAAGGGAAGAATCATCTATACAGAACCGGGACAGAGCATGAGACAGATTAAAAAGCTGTCAACACCCGGAATCAATTCTTTTGCAGGAAGCAGGGAACACCTGTGGGCTGCAGGAGACAGGGGAATGCTCATGATGTCATCTGATCTCGGAAAAAACTGGCACGGAATCAAGGGCAGAAGTTTTGCAGCCTTCCTCATAAATTTCACGACACCCTTCATCTTTATCTGGGTTCTCTTCCTTATGTGCTATATGTTTCTGCCGAACACAAAAGTTCCGTTTAAGGAGGCTGCCACAGGAGCTGCTGTAACATCTGCGGTATGGGTTATCTTCATTCTTCTTTTTGAGGTTTATGTGAAATTCTTTGCAAAGAGCACCTTTGCCATCTACGGAGCACTGGCTTCAATTCCTCTGTTCCTGCTGATGATCTATGCATCATCTGGCATTATTCTGTACGGAGCAGAGGTATCCTGGACTCTGGCTCATCCTGAAACATGGAAAAATCTGAACCGAAAGAATCAGGAAAAACGTGAGATCCATATTTACTCAGGGCTGGCTGTCCTGTGCCATATTTATAAAAAATTTGAATCCGGCCTTGGGAAAACAGAATATAAGGAGCTGGCAAAGATCTGTCCGGAGAATCAGGAGGAAACAGATTTCTTCCTGCAGAAATTTCTTTCGGAAAAACTCATACTTGAAAACAGCGGAGGATATATTCCGGCCAATGCCTCGGGAAATATTAAGGTGGCAGATGTGATCAACAGCATCTTTGAAAT
>JAZRYV010000110.1:0-9191 GCA_045600925.1 Spirochaetota bacterium | reverse complement strand
CTTGTCCTTCGATAGATGACTGTAACCTCTTCTGCACCAAGACGCAGAGCTGTGCGGCAGGCATCCATTGCAGTGTTGCCTCCGCCTACAACAGAGATTCTTTTTCCTTTCAGGGATTCAGGGGCCATAACTGCTTTCCGGAGGAAATCGATTCCTCCTGTAACACCTTCTGTGTCCTCTCCTGGGCATCCTATCTTCTGGGATATCCAGGCCCCGGTTGCAGTCAGCACTGCATCATGGGATCTTCTGATGTCGTCAAGAGATACATCAGTTCCTGTCCTTACTCCGGTTTTCATTTCAACCCCAAGGGATTCTATCCACCGAACCTCCTTTTCCAGAATATGTTTCGGAAGCCGGTATTCAGGGATCCCATAACGGAGCATTCCTCCCATGTCAGGCATGGCCTCGTATATTGTAACACTGTGTCCCTGCAGTGCCAGATAATATGCTGCAGAGAGACCGGCAGGACCTCCTCCGATGACAGCCACTGTTTTACCTGTGGCAGGGGCCTTCTCAGGCCTGTACATTTCCGTTCCGTTCATGTCCTGGTCTGCTGCAAAAAATTTCAGGTTTGCAATGGATACTGGAGCTTCCACATACTGTCTGCGGCATGCCTTTTCGCAGGGGTGTGGACATACTCTGCCGATGGATGCTGGAATGGGAATCTTTTTCTTTATGATCCTTACTGCTTCCCTGTAATTCCCCAGAGCAGTCTGTTTAATGTATGCCTGGCAGTCAGTTCCTGCAGGACAGTTCAGGGAGCAGGGGGACACGCAGTCGCCGTTGTGGTCTGCCATTAAAAGTTCCAGTGCAGTCTTTCGTGCACGGATGACTCTTTCTGTTTCTGTGTTTATTACCATGCCTTCGGCAGCTGCTGATGCACAGGCTCTCATAAGTCTTGGACTGTTTTCTGCTTCCACAAGGCACAGTCCGCATGCTCCGTAGACAGGAACAGTTTCGTTAAAGCACAGATTCGGTATCTGTATGCCGCTGTCAGCTGCTGCCTTAAGAATGGATGTTCCGGCTTCGCACTGAATCTGTTTCCCGTTTATTGTCAGATGAATCATGCTCATTTCTTTTTCCCGTTTACAGTAACAGCGTTGAATTTGCATACGGATCTGCACATTCCGCATTTTATGCATCTGTCCTGATCAATTGCATAGGTCGTTTTAGGCTTTCCATGGATGGCACCGGCAGGGCATTTTTTTGAACAGATGACACATCCTGTACAGGCCTGAGGATCAATGGCATAGGTCAAAAGTGCAGTGCACTGTCCTGCAGGACATCTTTTTTCCTTTATGTGAGCATCGAATTCGCTTCGGAAATATCTGACTGCTGACAGAACCGGATTCGGAGCACTCTGTCCAAGCCCGCACAGTGCTCCGTCCTTTACTGCAAGGCACATTTCCTCCAGAAGCTCGGTATCTCCCTCCTGTCCCTTTCCATCAGTAATACGGTTAAGAATTTCCAGCATTTTCTTTGTCCCCAGTCTGCAGTGGACACATTTCCCGCAGGATTCCTTTGTGGTGAATTCAAGGAAAAAACGGGCCATTTCTGTGATGCAGGTGGAATCATCCATAACCACCATGCCGCCTGACCCCATTATGGCACCTGTTGCAGCAAGGGATTTGTATCCTATCACCGTATCCAGAAGGGATTCCGGCAGACAGCCTCCGGAAGGACCTCCCAGCTGTACAGCTTTGAATTTTCTGCCGTCCCGGATGCCTCCTCCTATGTCAAAAATAACCTGTCTCAGAGTCATGCCCATGGGAACTTCAACAAGCCCGCCTCTCTTTATTTTCCCGGTCAGAGCAAAGACCTTTGTCCCTCGGCTGTCCGGGATTCCGTATGAGGCGAATTTTTCTCCTCCTCTGCTGATGATCCAGGCAACATTTGCAAAGGTTTCTACATTGTTTATATTGGAAGGCCTTCCTCTGAAACCCTTTTCTGCAGGGAAGGGGGGCTTTAGTCTTGGCATGCCTCTTTTCCCTTCCAGGGATTCTATAAGGGCAGTTTCCTCTCCGCAGACAAAGGCTCCTGCTCCGGCTCTGATCTTCATGCTGCAGGAAAAATCTGAACAGAGAATATTTTTTCCGGTAAAACCACGGGATTCTGCCTGTTCAATTGCAGTCTCCAGCCTTTTTATGGCCAGAGGATATTCTGCCCGGACATAGACTATGGCTTCGGATGAACCTGTGGCATATGCCCCGATCATCATGCCTTCTATCAGGGAGTGTGGATCCCCTTCTATGACAGCTCTGTCCATGAAAGCTCCCGGATCCCCTTCATCTGCGTTGCAGATAATATATTTTTCTTTTCCTGGAGCCTTAAGTGCCGCATTCCATTTGAACCAGGTGGGGAAACCTGCGCCTCCTCTGCCTGCCAGCCCGGAACGCTTTATTTCCTCAATTACCTCTTCCTGCGTCATGGATGAGAGAACTTTTTTCAGAGCACTGTATCCGCCTGTACTTATATATTCATCAATGCTGCCGGGATCTGTAATTCCGCAGTTTCTGAGAACAATACGTGTCTGGCGTTCCAGAAAAGTTTTATCTTCAGCGGAAATGCTGAGTTTATCAAGGTATTCCCTGTCGCCGTTTTCCAGAGCCCGTATAATTTCAGGTCCGTCTTCTTCCCTGACCCGAACCAGCCTGAAAAGAAGCTCCTTTCCTTCATAAATATCAACTATGGGTTCCAGAAAGCACATGCCTATGCAGCCTGTTATTCCAAGAGTATAATTTTTCCCTGCTGCTGCACTGCTCAGAGAATCAAAGACTTTTTTTGCACCTGCTGCAAGTCCGCAGCTTCCTTCACCTATAATGATTCTCATTCTATTCACCTTTTGCCAGTCTGCGGAGTACAGATACTGTCTTATCCGGAGTCAGGGATCCGTAGGTTTCACCGTTTATCATCATAACAGGGGAAAGGCTGCAGCATCCAAGGCATGCAACGGTTTTCAGGGTAAAAAGGCCGTCTGCCGTTGTTTCACCGTTTTTTATATGAAGTTCGTTTTCAATGGCAGCCTCAATGGCGTCTGCACTGTTTACATGGCAGGCTGTTCCTTTGCACAGCATAATAAGATATTTCCCGGAAGGCTGGAGCCGGAACTGGGTGTAAAAAGTGGCAACTCCCATAATTCTGGCCGGTTTTATTCCTGTTTCCCGTGAAATATGCTGCAGAACATCTTCAGGCAGATATCCGTAAAGATCCTGAACTGACTGAAGAACTGCAATAAGACCGGATTCGTCGTCTTTGTATCTGTCAATAACAGGCTGAATGAGAGACAGATCCTTTCCCATGGTTTTCCTCTGTTAATATGATGATTTTTTCCGTTTCCGGAAACATTCTTTTGTGCATATTAAAATTCAAGGACATTTTTCATACAGGAGAGATTTATTTTTTCATTGCAGAAGAAGTCTTTTTGATTTTTCCGGAAGATTTTAATTCAGCATGGAATCTTCCTGTTTCCACGGACCTGAACTTTTTCTGAAAGCTTCTGCTGTTCTTACCACAGTATCCCGCAGAAGAAGGGAATCACATTCAGCAGTCCTGCATCTTTTCAGCTTTGTTAAAAAAATGCGGGCTTTGTTCCGTGTCAGGAACAGGGATGCCTTTTCCCTGCCGGCAGTGCTTTCCTTTACATATATTTTCTTCAGCATGGATATAATCCTTTTCAGATCTCCGTCCTGTTCCCTTTCCGCCAGCTCTGTCATGAGATTCAGGGAAAGGGCCAGTTCCTCCATGGAAAGAATCACTTCTTTCAGATCATTTTCAGCAGTCATGGCTCCGCTGTTCCATAAACTCAGGGAAATCACTGCAGTCATAAATATTTTTCTCATCATTTATCACATCCTCCGTATCATACGGTATGTTTCTGTTAAGGGAAGGGACGCAGACATGTACCATACAAGGCCTTCAGTCCCGGCAAAAGAGGGTGCTGCAATTTTTCCTGAAACAGCAGCACTGAAGGAAATAACAGGTGAAGAATAGGAAACCCCGGAGCACCATCCTGCAATGGTTCCCTTTCCTGTTCCGTAATTGGCGGATCTTCCGGCCCTCTCACAGGTTCGTCCTGCATCTACGCCTGCAAAAATTCTCAGTCCCCGGAGAAAATCTGAAATGAATGAAAAATCGCTGACCGATATTTCATTTCTGGCATAGAACCCTCTGTCCCCGGAAAGCGGAGTTCCGGAAAAACCTCGGACTGTTCTCATGTTCCCCAGAGCCATCTTCTCCGATTTGTAAAGAGAGGATGGACTGAACTGTCCTGTCACTGCAGTGCTGAATCCAGGCTTTATCTTCCAGAGATGAAAAGTTCTGTTCCAGAACAGAGAGCCTTCGTATTTCAGAAATTCTGAGTCCGGCTCATCCTTTTTCCTGTCCGCCGGATTCTGTTCTGCAGAAAAAAGTTTAAGTCCTCTGAAGATGCTTCCGCAGACTGAAAGATAGCCTTCCAGCAGAAATCCGGAGTACTCCGCACCGGCTCTTGCCACAGTAAGTCTCCGGCTTGAAGTTTTAAGTTTAACATCTTCAATATAACTCCGTTTGTTTTTCAGGGCAAGGCCTGCTCTCAGCTTTATTCTGTTCTGGCCTGACATGAACATGAGTCTGTTTATTTCCATGTCTCTGATTACATCCACCCCGGAACTCCGGAAACTTCCGGTATTTCCCCGGATTATCTGCAGATAATCAGTTCTTGATCCTGTAAGTGCAAAACTCCATCTTCCGACAGGGAAAAAGAAACTTCCGGTATATGTCCTGTTAAAATTTCTGTCCATGCTGAAGTGGTCCGGACCTGTATATTCGCCTGTTACAATGTCGTTCAGGCTCAGCAGATTGTCGAAGGATGCAAACATTTTAAGTCTGAGAAGATCAGGTTTGTCCCCAAGATTGTCAATTCCTGGTTCAATGGTAAGCAGGCCCAGAGGGGCGTTTTCAACCTTTACAACTGAGAGGCCGGTTTCAGAACCCGGTTCGATTTTTATCACTGCACTGTTTGATGACAGAAGATTCATCCTTTCTATGCCGAAATCCAGTTCTGAGGCATCCAGTTCTTTTCCTTCGAAGAATGGGAAGGCTGCAGAAATCTGAAGTCTGTTCCGGAATGTGTCTTCGGCAGGAATGATTTTTTCAATTTTTGCGTTGATGACTGTCAGCCTCAGTACTCCTGAACTTATATTCTGTCCAACAGGAATCCTGATTCTGGACGCCGTATATCCTTTGTCCAGCAGGCAGGCCGACAGTCCCCGAACAATCAGGTTGATGTCATTCATGCCGACAGGTCTGTTCAGAAAGGGGGCCAGAACTTTCTGCTTTTCTTTTTCAGAAATATGGATGTTGTTCTCAAGAATCACTTCTTTCAGAATAAAGGTTTTCCCTGCACCGGCAGTCTTGTTTTCCCGTGGCAGTGCGGTCTTCTGTTTTTCATGTATTTCTTCCCTCACTTTCTGTTCTGCAGCGGACTGCCGTTCATGGAGACGTTTAATGGATTCTTCCGGTGAAGATACGGACTGTGCTGCTGCCATAGCAGGAATCAGGCAGATGATGGAAGCAAGAAGGGCATGAAGCTTCATCTTGCACCTCCGGATCCGTCAGACAGAAGCCTGTTTTTTAAATTTTTTCCGGATAATGCACTTATTTCTTTTTTCAGTTCAGCACTGTCTGATGGCACCTGCCCGGGCCGGAACAGTGCTGCAGCCTTTCTGAAGCAGTAATCAGCTTTTTTTGCGAAACCTTTTTTAAGATAAATTCTGGATCTGCATGCCCAGGCTGCAGCTGAATCTGGATTCTTCTCCAGTGCCAGAGTGCAGTCTGCAAGAGCCTGATTAATTTTTCCCAGGGCAAAAAGATCTTCGGCTCTTGCAGCCCATGCCTGTCCGGAATCCGGATGGTGACAGAGAAATCTGTTCATATCCTCTGCCGCTTCCCGGAATTTTCCCATGGCAGCATAAACCAGTCCTCTGTTGTACCTGTCCCGGAAATTTTTACTGTCCAGAACCAGCGCCCTTGTGTAATCCTCAGCAGCCTGCACAAAGTTTCCAGAAAGATGTTTCAGCCGGCCCTTTGCGGTCCAGACAGTGCTCCAGTCAGGGGCAGAGTGCACAGCTTCATCCAGATCTCTTTCCGCTCCTTTGAAATCTCCGAATTCAGTCAGGCACACAGCCCTGAGCACCAGTGCTTCCTTAAGGGCCGGCTGAATGGAAAGGGCTTCCGTACAGGCCGCTGCAGAGGAACCGTATCTGACAAGGGCATAGTTTTCTGCAGCGGCTGCCATAAGCACAGTGCAGTCTCTGAAAGGATCAGTGTATTCAGAAACCTTTTCCTGTGATAAATCATTCCGGCTCTGTTCCCCGCAGGAACATCCTGCGGATAAAACTGCTGCCAGAAAAAATATGAATTTTTTCATATAACCTCCGGAACCGGAAAACCGGTAAAAATGTTTCTGAAAGGAATACGGATTCCGGAGGTGAAAATTTAAAAAATAAGGGCGGAAAAATTAAAAAAATTCAAAAAAAAAGCATTTTTTTTTCAAAAAAATGGCATTTTACTGTAAATCGGTTATCTGAGGGCTTCTTATCCTCTTATCTGTGCGGTCTTCTGCTCATTACAGACAGTAATATTATTCTTGACTTGCTGCCGTCTTCATTTTTTTAAACAGAAGATAAACATTTTTTGCTGGTTAATGATATTATGAAGAAATCATTGGTTCTGCTGTGCCTTCTGGCTGCTTTTTTTTCCTGTTTCGACGCAGAAAAGGCAGATGAAAGCAGTGCAGATATCAAAAATTATGCTGTCACATGGAACCTGAACTATGCAGGAGCACCTGTTCCGGAAACTGAACAGGTGAAGGAAGGCTCTCTTCTGACTGTACCGGAATCTCCGGAAAGGGATGGATTATATCCTGTTGACTGGTACAGAGAATCATCCTGCGAAACGCGGTGGAATTTTGAAACAGATACTGTAACATCAGATATCATCCTTTATGCAAAATGGAACTATAAACCTTATCTGACTTTTAAAGGATCATCATCTTTTTCCATAAAAGTATCCAGACCAGGATGGAACGGAACTGTGGAATACTCCACCGATGCGGTAAAATGGAAAAGATTTACAGGATCAGCAGTAACAGCACAGAAATCTTCCGGCAGTTATTACCTGTATTTCAGAGGAAAAAAGAATACCAGAATAACAGGAGAGTACTGCTGCAGGTGGACGATAAAGGGGACAGCCGGTTGTTACGGAAACATAATGACTCTGCTGAATTACAGCGATCCTGAAAAAGCTTCAATGGCTCCTTACTGTTTTTATTATATGTTCGGATACTGTGCAGGTCTTACAGAGGCTCCTGCTCTCCCTGCTTTAAAACTGTCTGATTACTGCTATTTCGGCATGTTTTTTAACTGCGGGCTGACCGCAGCTCCTGCACTGCCGGCTGTCAGACTGACTGACAGCTGTTATGGAGCTATGTTTTCAGGCTGTAAAAAGCTGACAGAAGCCCCGGCACTGCCTGCCGTTAAACTTGCCGGCAGCTGTTATCAGGATATGTTCCATGGATGCAGAATGCTGGCTGTTCCTCCTGCACTGCCGGCAGCAAAACTGGCTTCGTGCTGTTATTATGAAATGTTTTCCGGCTGTTCATCTCTTAAGATCAGCAAAACAGGCAAAGGAACTCTGTTCCTGAGTCTGCCGGCAGGAATGCCTTCCGGCGCCGTAAGGTATATGTTCTCCGGAACCGGTGGGACTTTTAAAGGAACTCCTGTGAGAAACGGAAAATACCGTTACGAGTAATTCATTATTTTACAGTCCGCAGACTGCCGTCTGCGGATTTTTTGTTCTTATGCACTCCTTTTCATGCTTCACTGAATCTCCACCTGCAGTACTGCTGTGTACATAAATCATCTCTTTTTTAAGATTTCCTGCCGGAATCCTGTTCCTTCAGAAAGCCGTCCTGTACCGCAGCCGGCTGAAAATCCTCACTTCCATAAATCGTCAGTGCTTCAGCCAGACCGGAAAGTATTCCCTGTCCCGGGTCAAAAAAAGGTTCTCCTTTCAGAAATGCAGCAAGATTTTTCCCTGCCAGAAAGCCGGATGCAATGGCCTCACAGTATCCTTCGGATCCGGCCAGCTGTCCGGCAAAGAACATTCCCGGATATTTAAGTGCTTCCAGGTGAACGGACAGAAGGGCAGGGCTGTTTATATATGAGTTTTTATGAACGAGTCCCCACTCCAGAATTTCAGCCTGTTCAAGCACAGGGACTGAACGTATGATCCTTTCCTGACAGGCTCTTGTCAGCCTGGAATGAAAACCTTTTATGCGGTACACTCCGGACATCCCTCTTATCTGTTTCAGCATAATACAGAATGTATTCTTTCCGCTGATTTTTCTTTTTACAGCAATCTTTTTCTTAAAGGCTTCCGGTCCTTCTGCAGAAACCATTTCCAGAGAGGGCCTGTCTTTCAGAAAATTCATGGTGTCGTCAAGAGCTCTGTATTTAATGAATTTTCCGGCTGCAGCCTCTGCTGTAATTTTCTGTATGTCCTCTTCTGATGCCGGAATCAGCAGTGAGCCTTCATCATCTGTCAGATCCTGAATCTGCTCCGGTTTTAAACGGATGACCGGTTCCTTTGCATCAAAGGCAAAAACATTTTCACTGCCGAAAAGTTCCTGCAGCTTTGCATAAAAATCTGAACTTACCAGAGGTCCGGCTGCAATTACCTGGGGAACAGAAGGATCAATTCCTGCCTCCTCGTATACCGGATGGATCAGGGGATTTTTCAGAATGGCTGATGTCACATTTCCTGCAAAAATTCTCCGGTCTGCATACAGTCTTCCGTTTTCCATCCGTCCTGCTTCAATGGCCGCCTTCATAAGGAAAGAGTCTTTCAGCTCCTGTTTCAGCATTCCGCCGGCACTTTCTGCAGAACAGGGCCCCAGGTCGTCGGAACATACAAGCTCTCCGAAATCTCCGGTTTTATGAGCTCCGTATGTTCTGCCTGGACGGCATTCAAAAAGGAAAGTTTCAATGCCTGCATCAGCCAGCACCAGAGCTGCTTCTGATCCGGCCAGACCGCCGCCGATTACTCTTGCTTTCATTTTAGTATTCATAAAAAATAATAACTGCAGAGACGCACAGTATGTGGTCTCTGTGAATCGGTTCTGCTGATACTGCAGAGACGCACAGTACGTGGTC
>JAZRYV010000109.1:0-3775 GCA_045600925.1 Spirochaetota bacterium | reverse complement strand
GGCTGATTCCTGCTATTCTTATATGTTTTACGGCTGCACCGGACTGACCACAGCTCCGGAACTCCCCGCAGCTCAGCTGGCTGATTACTGCTATTCTTATATGTTTTACGGCTGCACCGGACTGGTTACAGCTCCGAAACTCCCCGCAGCTCAGCTGGCTGATTACTGCTATTCTTATATGTTTTACGGCTGCACCGGACTGGTCACAGCTCCGAAACTCCCCGCAGCTCAGCTGGCTGATTACTGCTATCGTTATATGTTTTACGGCTGTAAAAATCTTAATTACATAAAAATGATGGCAGCAGATATTTATGATGAATACAGCTCTCTGGAATCATGGGTCTCCGGGGTTGCCGCAACCGGAACATTTGTTAAAAATTTATCTGCCACATGGGATGTTACTGGAATTAACGGAGTTCCTTCAGGATGGACAGTGGAAACTGCATCAGAATAATTATCTTCTGTTAATGCTGATTACAAAAAAGGCTGTCAATGGCAGCCTTTTTTAATAGCCGTACTGGCTCCATGCTTTGCCGCCTGTGATGACACAGAGACATTCTGATCAAACACAGTCATAGTAAAGATGTATGGGCCACACATCTCTGCTATAGTGCATTTCATCTGCTTTTATACCATGCCCACAATAAATCTTTCTGACAGCCGGATTGCACAGGCAACCGGTCTGTCCCGGTCGGAACAGTCCGGTTTTCCCCATGACAGGGGGCCTATTTCCTGAAAATTCTTCTCAGCAGAGGTTTTCTGAGCTTTACAGCCCGTTCCGGACACATCTCCTGACAGCAGTAACAGCGGATGCAGTGGCTGTAGTCATAGACCGGCGGCTTCTTTTTATTCCCTTTTTCCCAGTCCACAGCCGCCGGCTTCACAGGACAGGCCCTTACACAGATTCCGCACCGCAGGCACCTGTCCTTATCAATAACAGGTTTCGGAAGCCACCTGTTCCCGGCAAACTTCACAAGAAAGCCGCTGCTTTTTGATGCAGTCATGGAAGACCTGTCCACATCGAAATCCGGTTTAAGGAACTCCTCCGGTCTGCTGCAGGTATAGACTGTATTTTCATATGGTTCAGTATAATCCCTTCCCAGTTTTATGACCGGAACCAGTTCAGGATCAAGATTCATAATACGGCAGGCTGCGGCATCCAGTGCAACAGGATCATCGGACACCAGAAGACAGCCTGTTTTTACAGGACTTCCTCCTCTGGGACCGTTGCCTTCCATGGCATAAACTGCATCCATAACATACAGCCTTGGTTTAATGAAAAAATTCAGATCAAGGAGCATCCTGGCAAATTCATCAGCCCCGGGAAGCTTTACATGATACTCTGCTTTCAGTGTTCCGGGAATACAGCCGAACTGGTTCTTCACTGCACCTGTATATCTTTCCAGAGCATGGGTTTTCATTTTGCATATGCTGATGACCCCGTCGCTGTCCGCAACACACTGTGCAACAGTGAACTTTTTGTTCTGGATCCCATGAGGATTATGAACATCCGTCTTTACAGAAAAATCCGCCGCCTCAACTCCGGCCTTCTCAGCTGCTGCAGCAATCCCGCTTTTTCTGGCTGCAGTCTCCATGGAGGCAATGCCAGGAGAATCTCCGTAGGAAAGATGCGCACCAGTCTCTCCTGCAAGAACAGCAGAAGCATAAAAAACCGCCGGATGTGTGGTGACGCATTTTTCCGGAGGATCACCGGCCAGCAGATTCGGCTTTAACAGAATTTTTTCCCCTTCCTTAATAAATGCCTTCATGCCTCCAAGACTGTCCACAGCCTTACGGAGAGCCTTTATGACTTCCTCTTCATTATAACTGCCGCATGCCACAACTGCAACTCTGCTCATTTATTTCTCCTGTTCTTCAAATCTAAGGGCTTCCAGTTCTCTTTCAACTCTGGCAAGCCTTGCAGTAAGCTCATCCAGTGTCTTTTCCAGTCTTTCCTTTTCCCTTTCCAGATATTCCATCTTTCCCGGAGGAGGAGGAACCGGGGAGAATTCCTGTTTAACAATCTCAGGACTCCTCCCTGTCATAAGAGCCTCCTGGGCCAGCTGACGTATATCATCATCCTTAATGGAAGCAACTGCCTTCATGCTGTCAAAACCTATAGAAGGTTCAATGTCCATGGTTTTTACCTTTATGGCTGATCTGGCAGATGTCCTGTTTACACCCAGAATCCGGTTCACGTAGTCATCAAAACTTGCATGAAATTTTTCACACAGTCTTTCTGCCTCAATCAGTGCACCGCCCAGATCCTTCATAAGCTGACCATTTACGCTGAGAAACTGTTCCTTTATTCTCTTTGTAAGATTCAGAAATTCCGGTTCCTTATCGAACACATTAATGTAAATGCCCAGCTCCTGAGCCTTTTCCAGCAGACTGTGAAAAATACCGTAGTAGGCATGGGAGCCGGCCTTTACTGCTGAGGGATCCGGTGCAGTTCCAAACTGTATGTGTTTTGCATATTCCTTTATGGCGGCATACATTATGCAGTTGTCATCTGCCATATTCTGATTATGTATTATTATCTCAGCAGATTCAGGTTTGTACAGACTGTCCGTCTTTTTACTGGTTTTGCCTGTAAAAGTAACTGTAAAATCCGCGACATTATCTTCAAGTTCAAGCAGCCGGCGGACAACTTCTTCCTGATTCATTCATTTCTCCATTTTTCATCAGTTTTCTGCTCTGACGGATATCTTTTTTCTCTGACGGAATAAATCAACCTGAAAACAGAGTTCCGGATTTTCCGTTCAGTTTTAAGATAAACCAGGCATCAAATTATTGTTTACAGCATACTAAATACGGCAGAAAGTGTTCATATGAATGAAAACATTGTAATCAGGTCAGTTTTTATATTCATGTGTCTGTGGACTCTGGGACTGCTCCTTGTCTGGTTCCGTTCAGGCATAAGCATTATCTGGAAAACAGCATCAACGGCTGTTTTCGGTTTCTACTGCTGGTTTTTCCGCAGTGAAATCCTGTCAGGATTCCGGGATTTCTGCAGTACATGGTATATTACATGTCTGGATTTTTTCAGCGAATTTACAGATCTTGTTTTCTGCAATCTGTTCTTCCTGTGGCCTCTTTCCCTGTTTCTCTGTTTCATAAAAGCTGATGACATCGGATCAGAAAAACTGCTGAAATTCATGTGTATCTTTACAGCTGTGCTGTGGGTGCTTTTTCTGGTCAGATTCAGTTTCGGAGATGCAATAGGGAATTTCTTTTACGTCACACTCAGAGAGATGGTTCCCTTTGCAGAATAACAGACATCTGTGCTGAATATTTGTTTTGCTTGAATTTTATACTGCCTGAAATAACACTGGCAGCTGCCGGGACCACCCGGCAGTTTCAATTCTGCAGCAGGAATATCAAAATGGAAGAAACTCAGATCACTCAGAAAATACAGAAAATCCTTCTTAAAAATGACACCATCTCCATGGATGAAATAAAAAGGACACCCGAACCTGATGCTGACGGTGTATATTACGCGCTTGCGACAAACAAGACTCAGCTTAAGTCCATGACTGCCTCTATCGCAAATGAAACGATAGTTCTTGCACAGTCAATGGATGCAAACGCAAGGATGTATGACGCAATGGGCGATGCCTTTATTCTCGCAGATGACCCGTTCTACACCAAAAAGCTGTACGCCGCTACAGGAACCGGCCTCAAGCCGGAGTGGGTCGATGCCTCCGATACGGAAGCCGGAAAAGCAATACTTGACGGCGTCACGGTCGTCCGGGACAAAGATAATCCGGATGAT
>JAZRYV010000108.1:0-3924 GCA_045600925.1 Spirochaetota bacterium | reverse complement strand
ATCTGTAAAAGAAAAAAAATGTTATCTGTTTTTTTACAGTGAAATATTTATCAAAAATTTATCTGGATGATAATCCGAAAACAGCAGGAAAATGAACCCTATATATGTAAAATTCTTATCAGTACTGTTACTGTTTTCTGTATTTACTGCAGCACTGCCTGCTCATGCCGCAGACAGCGAATACGCTCCTGCAGAGAACTCACAGGAAAAACTTCCTGAACCGAAACCAGCCAGCTTTGGGAAAGCACTGATTGGCATGAGCTGTGGAATCATTCCAGGTATCTGCTGGTATTACTATGACAATTCCAACAAAAGAGATCAGATTCTTTCCTCAAAAGATGATCTGATCAAAAGATTCACAACCTTCACAGACTGGAGGTTTGATGACAATGTATATGAAACAAATACTGTTTCTCATCCTCTTGCAGGAGGTCTTTACTTTTTATCAGCCAGAGTGAACGGTTTTAATGAACCCCAGTCCTTTTTATTTGCACTGGGAGGTTCTGCTTTCTGGGAATTTATCGTAGAATACAAGGAAATTATCAGTATAAACGATATGATCCATACTCCTCTTGGCGGCTTTAATATAGGTGAAGTTTTTTTCCAGAACATGAGCTTTTTTTCAGCAGGAAACTTTCTTTCAGGCTGGTGGGGAGAAACACTTTCTTCCATGACAGATACAGAAAAATACAAATACAGAGGTGCATGGTCCACTGCTTCAACCATATGGCACAGCATGACAGCATATGCAGGTCTGCTGACTGACAGCAAAGGAACAAATGCCGCAAAGCTTGGTATTGATACGGAATTCTTCGGAATAAACTGTCTTAAAAAAGCAGGGAGAATCAGAGGATGGAATTTCAGTTCTCCGTACAGCAGGTTCCTTCTCTCAGGAGCTGTTGGATATGATGGACTCAATGAAGTACTGTTCTATACAGAAACCTCCCTTTTTGCCTTTGCTTTCCAGAAAATGTCTGTATCTCAGACAGGTCTCAGGGGATTCTCCCTGCTGACAGGCGTAAACACAGCCTTCGACTACGGAAACCGTGTATATGATAAATTCCATGACAAACTGGGAATCATACATCTGATCGGAAACAGCCTTGACATGTCATTCGCAGTAAATGACTTTCAGCTGAGAATAAGAAACAGCATTTTCTTCGACTTCGCAGCTCTTAACAGCCTGGGGCTGATAAAATACTGTTCATCAGGACACAGCAGAGATGATGTATTCAACAAAGGAGCAGTAACAGCATCCAGGGAAGGATACTATTATGCATTTGGCCTCACAGACAGAGTCATGTTTTCAGCAGATTACAGCAGGATGCAGCTTGGTGGAGAATTTATCTACTGCACATTCAATTCCATAAATACAGACGGAAGAACCAACCGTGAAGGAAAGACTGGCCATAATTTTAAAATGAAAGACTCCAGATTTTTCTGGAAAGGATGGCTTATGTTCAGGACAGGGACTCATACTGCCATCAGGACAGAAGCTGATTATTCTTATCTAAAAGGATCTGCTGACGGTTACAGAACCAGCACAGACGGAACAAAATTCAGTCTTTCCTTTATTTTCAGATTATAAAAAAAACAGGCACTATTCAGAAGTGCCTGTTTTTTTTACCAGTATATCAATGTAACTGCCAAGTTCTTCAATGGCAGGTTTCATCTCATATTCAAGAACATCGGACAGGCTGATATAATCCTGATTTTCCATAACCTCAATGGTTTCATTCAGATAATCCTGAATTTTTCTGTTCTTCTCCATCAGAGATACACCGTCAATAATGATCTCATCCGGCATAACACCGAAAACAGGTGCAACCTGCCAGCAGGATCTTGTATATCCGAAAATAAAATCCACAAAACGCTGCAGTTTTTCAGAACCTTCCCTGTCATGCCCTGTCTGAAATGCAGCAGAAATTTCCTCCAGATTTTTTACTTCTTCCGGCAGCCTTTCCTTAAGGGACACAAGACCGGATACAATGACTTCCGGAGAATCCACACTGTGCAGAATCATCCGTTTCATTTCATCTCCTGTAAACAGTGCCCTGAGAAAATCCTTTACAGCAGTAAAGATATTATCCCCGGCCGGAAGTTTCCCTGTTTCTGCCAGAGCTTCCCTGTTTTTAACAAGCTGTTCAAGATAATCATCTGCTGTCAGCCCTTTAAACTGGAAAGATTCCCTGTCCACATGAAGAATGTTCACAGCTGAATTAATTACTCCGCACAGCCAGTCAATGCCATCCATAAGATTCTGAATATCTTCCTGTACCGCATGTTCCATGGAAGCAGTAAATTTTGCAGCCCTTGCACAGTAGCGCATGCCTTCCTCCACTGCAGAGAAAGCCACATCCGCTCTGGATTCTATAATAAAATTAACGGCTTTCACAGAAGAGATATCCAGATCAGGAACAGATTCCGGCTGGAAAGGTTTTCCGTCAACCTCCGCTCTGACCACAACCAGATCCCGCTGAGCAGACCACTCTTTTATATAGGAAACTATCTGAGATATCTTCTTTTCATCCTGAAGCTGAATATCCACATCATGCCCGTTTATTTTTATTTCCATTTTTTCTCCTTACTGCTTTCCTGAAGACTGAGATGCAGCACCTCCCATCTGCTGATTCATCCAGCTTTTCTGTGCATTTGCACCTGACATTGCTTCTTCCATTGATGCGAACTTTTTTCTAAGCTTGTCTTCGTACTGTTTTATATGTTCTTCTTTTTTTGCTATTCTTTCATTTCCGGCCTTTATGCTGTCATCTTCCAGGGCTATTTTTGTGCTGATTACACTTTTGCCCGGCCCCACATAAGCATCAAGCTGTCTGTTCAGAGTAAAGGCCATTCCGTTGTCTTCCCTGTTGTCCCCGTCAGTATCAGAACCGAAGAAAAGACGGACTCCTTCCGGATTCTCAGAAATTGTCTTCCTCAGCAGTTCCTCATCTATGACAAGCTTTCCCTGTTTAATGGAACTCCATGCAGAATTAACCTTTCCTGTTGAAACCCCCATATCGGAAAGAAGCCTTAAAGGATGCTCTGCACTGCTCGGATAAGGTGCGCTCAGAGTAGAACTCAGCATATTTTCCAGACGGATAATAGTCATATCTCCGGCAAAAAGACCTGTATTTTCTTTGTTTTTATCAAACTCACCAGGCTTGGAACTCCTTTCTGTTTTTGTCAGCTCAAAATGAAGATCCAGATAATTGTTGTATGATGCCACAAATGCTTTTATCTTTTCTGCCGCCTTATCAATATCCTGATCTGTTTTGATTATTACAGGAACAGAGGAGACTGATTTAAGATTCAGTGTCACACCTTTTATAACATCAATAAGGTCATTGTTCTTCTCCCGTGTGACCTCAATGCCGTCAACCTTCATTCTGGCATCAGCAGCCTCTGCTATAACATGTTTCGGTTCAAAGGATTTCCCGCTGTCTGCGTCTGCATGTATCCTTACATCAGAAAAAACGCTGCTGCCGTCCGCACAGTACAGCACGATCCCGGTAATCTTCTTTCCGGCCAGATCCTTTCCAATTTCAATGGAATGTTCAGCATAACTTTCAGGTTTTATTGAATAAAACTTTTCACTGCGTCTGCCACTGTCATCAGCAAGTATTATGCCTGTACCTGTCAGATCATCAGTCTTAACCTTCTGTTTTTCCGGGACATTGCGTACTCGTTCAATATTGTATCCACGGAGCTCAACATCACCGATGACAGTTTTCTCTTCCGGGCCAAGAACAAGTCTGCTGCAGTCATCCTGTTCCGGAACTGCAGTTTCTTCATTATAGTTCAGAGACAGCGAAAGAACTGTGCTTTTTTTAACCGATATTTCCACAGGAAGAGAATATTCCTGCCACATAGGACCGGCCACGTTCACACTGTTCCCGTCATCCGAAACTTTCAGACTGCCGTACT
>JAZRYV010000107.1:0-3858 GCA_045600925.1 Spirochaetota bacterium | reverse complement strand
CAGAGAACAGATTTTTAATATCTTTAAGGCTTTCATTAAAATGACATAAGATATCTTTTAACTCGAATTGAAGGGAATTAGAAATTACTTCTTTTTTGTCACGTATTTCTTCTTTTCGCTGAGAAATAGATACGTTTCTGTCTGCCATATCTCATTTCTCCTTAACTATAGTTCCTGCTAAATCTAAATTTAACATAGGAATAGCCCCATATTTTCCAGAGATATAGCCTTTGCCTACATTTTCATCCTTACGGACATTTTTAATTTCAGCAAGTGAATACAAATCTGTAGCTCTTTCAGTCTTTGTTAATTCAGTGAACCATATCTGATCACGCCTGAATAAACTTAAATCAAGTATGCTTGTATCATGTGTGGTAAAAATCATTTGAGAATGATAATTTGAATCTGTTCGTTTGAATAATTTTACAAAACCGTAAACAATGGATTCATGAAAATAAGCTTCCATTTCATCACATACCAACACTTTGCCATTGATTAAAATATCTACAAGAGGACAAAGAAATTCAAGCAGTTTCTTTATTCCAGTGGATTCATGCTCCAGCTCAACTGAAAACTGTTCATATACTATTTTCGTATCGAATACATCTGCTAAATTACTCATCAATGCAGCTTTAAGATCTTCCGAAAAAAATGGAAGAATTGCCGCAGAATCAATTTTTTTCTTAGAATGTTTTATTTCAATATCTTTAATTCCAGTGCCTAATCTTTGTAAAAAACCAATAACATCTTTTTTGGCAACACTATTCTGTTCCATTGTAATCAAAGAATAGTTCAACCAATCATCCATCCCCAGTCCTCTGTATACCACCAGATCATCTCTGAAAAATAAAAAAGCAGTCTCAATTTCCTGGACCTTACTGAAGTTAGCTGCACATGATAAAAACAGTCTGTTGGGCTTGAATACATCTTTACAGGAATCAAATTTGTTCTTGAATCTGTCCCCAGGAATATAATCATCTATGGTTCGTTCGTAAATTATTACCTGCCGTCCTTTTGGAAAATAATACAGATATTCATCTGTAATCCGCATTTTATTAATAGTAAATCCGAATGCATACCTGACATTGTCTTTAACAAACTGAATGCTGTAAGAGCTGTCTTTTTCAATTCCCAGTTTTTTATGAGGGATCTGAAGAACTCCCTGTCCCGGCTGATGAGTTATGCTCTTTAAAACAAGATTCTTCATAAATAGAACAGCTTCAATAAAATTGCTCTTTCCCGATCCATTAGCACCATATACTACTGCACTTCGAAGTACCCGGTATTTGTCAAAATTCAATAATTGCTCTTCATTTGTAGTATCTTTGCCTGCAATCATTGAAAATGAAATTTTATCTTTTATTGATTTGTAGTTCGAACATGAAAACTCTATAAGCATTTCAGACACTCCTTTCTTTAGGCTGACATAATAGGCTTGATTTTATGTTTTTGTCAAATAAATTCGTGTATATTTCACAAATTTTAATGATTAAAAGTTTAAAAAATGCTTTTGATAGGAAATATGATGGTTGAAAGATAGACTGTGGTATGAGGCTGAACCGGACAGGATGCTTTACGGAGGCCAGTATGAATTGTAAAAAAGTGTTTAATGATTCTTTTGGCCGTAAAAAGTTCTGTGGAGAATAGTACTGCCTTCAGACTCTGAAACGTATTGCTGACAGGAATTGAATAACTGCTTAGTCTGAGGGACTGGCTGGAACATAGCTGCTGTGCCGGTAGCATTCTTTATTCGCAGGTGGCAGGTACTCCCCGGTCCCGGCCTCCGGCCGGGACGGAAAGAACAGATTTCTTTATACGAAACGGACAGAAGGCTTTTCTGAAGAACGAATCCGTCCTGCGACTGCTGCCTGTTCCGTTCCGTTCTTTTTCAGTTCAGATACCAGCTCCTCCCCGTGCTGTTCCGGCAGGGCAATGAGCAGGCCGCCGGAAGTCTGGGGATCAAAAACAGTGTCGGCCAGATATGAGGGCACGGATTTTTCCACAGTGCAGATTCCTTCGAAATGCTTCCTGTTCCGGAACAGACCTCCGGGAAGCATTCCGGTTTCGCACAGATCCCGGATTCCGTCGAATACAGGCAGAGCGGAAGTGAAAATTTCTGCTTCCAGATGATCATCTGAAACCATCTCAGTTACATGGCCGGCAAGACCAAAACCGGTGATATCGGTGCAGGCATGGACCGGGAATTTTTTCATGACCTCTGCAGCCTTCATGTTCAGAGTGGTCATGGATTTCACTGCCATGGCTGCAGTCTTTTCGTCTGCCATGCCGGCCTTCACAGCAGTACCGATGATTCCTGTACCAAGAGGCTTTGTCAGCACAAGACAGTCCCCGTCAGCCAGACCGCAGTTCTTAAGGATTCTGTCCGGATGAACATATCCTGTGACAGAAAGACCGTATTTCAGCTCCGTATCCTCAATGGTATGTCCTCCCAGAAGCTGAACTCCGGCCTGATTAAGAATATCAAGACCTCCTTTCAGAATCATGGACAGAACACTGAGAGGAAATTTTTTTGAAGGAAAAGCACAGATGTTCATTGCTGTAAGAGGAGTGCCTCCCATGGCATAAACATCTGAAAGTGCATTTGCTGCAGCAATCTGCCCGAAAGAAAAGGGATCATCCACAATGGGCGTAAAAAAATCCAGAGTCTGAACAAGGGCATAGTCATCCCTTATTTTATAGACACCTGCATCATCGCTTTTGTCAAAGCCTACAAGAACATTTTTACTCCAGGTTACAGGCAGATCTTTTACTACTTCGGCCAGGTCCTCCGGACCCAGTTTTGAAGCTCACCCTGCACCTGTAACAGATTCTGTAAGCCTTACAGGCTTAAGCGGATCATAATTAATACTGCATGAACTCATAATACCTTTTGTGTTTTATAAAAAATTTACGGCCTTTCAGTAAGAATTCGCAAGGCTCCTGTGGGACATATTTCTGCACATTTAAGACAGGTGCTGCAGAATTCTGTTTCATCCGGATTCAGAAATTCCGGCTTTATTACCGAGTCTGATCCACGTCCCATGATTTCAAGAAAGCCTTTTTCTGCATCATACAGGCAGGTTCTGACACAGAGCCCGCACAGAATACATTTATCATTGTCTCTTTCTATGGATACAAGTTTTTTTTCTTTACCTGAATTTCTTTTTACGCCTTTGATTCTTTCCGGATCGGCATGGTACAGGTTTGCAGTTTTTATAAGCCTGCAGCGGCCGTATTCGCTGCATCCGCATTCAAGACAGCGGGAGGCTTCCTGCTTTGCCTGAATTTCGGAAAAGCCTGTGTTTACTTCCCTGAAGCTGTTTTTTCTTTCTTCAGGTTCAAGTTTCGGCATGGAAATTCTTTGTTTTACAGGTACTTTAAAGTCACTGTCTGATGGTGTCCGTTCTGACACATAATCTTTTCCTGAGGGCAGCTCTGTGCCTGCAAGAAAAGCATTTATGGACAGTGCTGCCCGGTATCCTTCTGCAATAGCTTCGATGGCAATAGATGCTCCTTTGTTGGCTGCATCTCCTGCGGCAAAAATTCCCGGCTCCGATGTAGCGAAGGTAAGTTCATCTGCGATTATACATCCCTTTTTGTTCAGTTTCAGAATTTCAAAGCCGGTTGTGTCGCTTTTCTGTCCTGTAGCCGCAATGACCATATCTGCCGGGAGAAAGTCAAATTTCCCGGGTACAGGAACCGGTGCTCTTCTTCCGGAGGCATCAGCTTCTCCCTGTTCCATGGCCTGAAGTTTTATGCCGGAAACCTTTCCGTTTTCGGAAAGAATTTCTGCCGGAGAAGTAAGAAAACGGAAGATTACGCCTTCCTCCAGTGCTTCCCGGATCTCAATATCCTCTG
>JAZRYV010000106.1:0-8321 GCA_045600925.1 Spirochaetota bacterium | reverse complement strand
GTTTTCTGCAACCTGTTCTGCAGATACACCATAGGATGTGTATATGGAAAGGAAGTTTTCCTGCATCTTTGCATTGAAAGAGGCCCTGTCTTCCACATTCATAATGGTTCCAAGAGTATCAAGATACTCTCCGCTTCCCTTGGCCATATCTGCAGCCAGAGGATCCATATTAAATGCAACGAATTCATGAACTGCGCTGTCGTATCCTATTGTTGCACCTTTCTGATATCCGGAAGTTCCGGAAGAAATGGCAAAGGACTGATTAGCAAAAATAAAATCATTAAGAGTAACACCCAAAAGATTCCAGAGTTTTCCTTCAGCTCCCTTCATATTTCTTTTTCCATCACCGAGAGCGAGTCGTCCAAGACCGGCACCTATGTTGTCAGCAAAAAGGGATGCAGCAGAAAACATAAAAACTGCAGAAATTAATAATACTGTTATTTTCTTCATGATCAGCTCCTTTTACATATTTGCCGCAGAGAGAATGTTCTCTGTTACCTGGTCTGAAGTGAGACCATAGGAAGTGTAGATGTTTCTGAACTGGGATTTCATCTTTGCATTAAAGGCTGCTCTGTCTTCAACCTTAAGTATGGTTCCCAGAGTATCCAGATACTCTCCGTTTCCCCTTGCTATGTCTGCTGCAAGACCGTCCATATTGGAAGCTACGAACTGATGGATATCATCACAGTTGCCTATCTTGGCCCCTTCCTGATATCCTGAAGTTCCGGAAGTAATAGCAAAGAACTGGCTGTAGCAGCATGCGTTCAGACATGTTCCAAGAAGCTCAAACCCCAAACCTTTTTTGCCCTTAAGAGCAACACGTCCAAGTCCTGCACCAATATTGTCTGCAAAAGCACAGACACCGGAAAGCAGGAACATGGCAGAAAATACTGTGATCAAGAATTTTTTCATGAAATCCTCCTTTTGAATGTAATTTTGTTATTAAACTGTAATAAACCGCATAAAAGTCAAGCAGATTATATTAACTTTCTGTCTGTTTCTGACAGAATCTGCTCCAGAACTTTCTGTTTATCCTTAAATTCCCTGGAACCTCTGGTAATCTTGCACAGACTCACTCCCAGATCCTCTGCAATTTTCCGCTGATTTATGCCTGCACTGAGCATGCGGAAGATCTCCCACCTGGAAGAGATATCCTCTATTTCCCCGGGAGTAAGGATTGCCCTTAAAAATACTTCAATGGTTCCTGCATCAGCGGTTCTGGCAAGGGCGAATGAAAGTTCTTTCAGTCGTTCCATGTTTGTCCTCCGGTTTTCATACTCCGTAAATTTTACGGAGTGTCAATCTGTTTTTAAGGAAGATTCAGGAACGAAAAGGCTTGACATCCATCATAAGAAAAGTTTTTTTCTGACGATGAAAAAACCGATTTTTATTCTCACAGCTTTTCTGCTGATTTTTTACGGATGTACGGATGAAAAGGACAGTCTGACCCTGGTTTTTACAGGGGATATAATCATGCATATTCCTGTAAAGAACTGTGCTTTCCGGCACAGCATTAAGGGGCAGGACGGCAGGTCTGTCAACAGCAACGGCTTTGATTTCCTCTTTGAAAAGATCCGGCCTGAACTGATTTCTGATGCGTCAGTAGGAAACATGGAATTTCCCACTTCCCCGCCATATTCCAGTGAACCATGGATTTTCAACTGCCAGCCGGAGATTATACAGGCTATGAAAAAAGCCGGTTTTGCAGCTGTGACAGTAGCCAACAATCATATTATGGATCAGGATGAAAAAGGGGCTGATGACACAATATCAGCCCTCAATCTGGCAGATCTTAAGTTCACAGGTGCAGGACGTACAGAAAAGGAAGCTCTGTCCGGAATAACCGTTGAAGGAAAGGGAATCAGGGCCGGAATACTGGCCTGTACCGGAGTAATGAACCGGCCTTTTCCTGCAAAGGGAAAAGTAATCATAAACCGGTTCTATGACAGAAAGAAGATGCTGGCTGCCATAGATTCCATGAAGCAGAGATCTGATTTTGTCATTCTGATTGTCCATACAGGAACAGAATACATGCCTCTGCCCCTGCCTGGAGATTCATCCCTTATGAAGGAATATATGGATGCAGGGGCAGACCTTATCATAGGACATCATCCTCATATTGTTCAGCCTGCAGAAGAATATACCGCTTCTGACGGAAGACACTGTGCAGTGTTCTACAGTCTGGGAAACTTTATTTCCAACCAGGATAAGGAACAGATATTCTTTCCGGAAGCAGGAACTTTTTTAAGCAAGAGGAACGGACTGATTGTAAAGGCATCCCTGAAAAAATACAGAGAAGGGGAAAATACATTTCTTAAAGCAGAGATGAAAGCAGTTCCTGTGACCACAAGAAATTATCTGGATCAGGAAAACGGCCTCAGGATCATTCAGACAGACACCTTCAGAAATGAAGAGAACATTCCTGTTACATGGGAAATAAAAAGAACAGAATCCGGTCAGAAACTTGTTCCTCTGAAAAGAACTGTAAGTCTGAAGAAAAAACTTCCTGTAAAAAACAGGTGAAACGAAGGAATACAGCCGGATCTGTGAGGCTGGCCTCACAGAGCCGGATATATCTTAAAAGAGATCTGTCTTTTTAAGATATGGCTTAAGAACTTCCGGAATATCAAAAGTTCCGTCAGCTTTCTGATAGTTTTCAATAACAGCTGCCAGTGTACGTCCTGCAGCCAGTCCTGAACCGTTCAGTGTATGAACAAATTCAGGCTTGCTGCCCTTTTCCTTTCTGTAGCGGATACGGGCTCTTCTTGCCTGATAGTCCAGAAAATTTGAACAGGAAGAGATTTCCAGATATCTGTTCAGTCCAGGCATCCATACTTCCAAGTCATAGGTTTTGGCAGAGGAAGCAGAAATATCACCGCTGCAGAGAAGCATTACTCTGTAGTGAAGATTCAGTTTCTGCAGAACCTTTTCTGCATCTGCTGTAAGCTTTTCATGCTCTTCTGGGGATTTTTCAGGTTCAACGAATTTTACAAGTTCAACTTTCTGGAACTGATGAACTCTTGTAAGGCCCCTTGTATCCCTTCCTGCAGCACCGGCCTCTCTTCTGAAACAGGAGGACTGCATGGTCAGGCAGACCGGAAGATCTTTTCCGTCCAGAATCTCATCTCTGTAAAGATTTGTAAGCGTAACCTCTGCAGTTGGAATAAGGGAAAGTCCGTCCCTGTCCATTCTGTAATATTCATCCTTGAATTTAGGATACTGGCCTGTTCCGGTCATGCTTTCATCATTTACCAGAAACGGTCCGAAAGTTTCACTGTATCCGTTTTCACAAGTGTGAAGGTCAAGCATAAAGCTGAGAATGGCTCTTTCCAGTCTGGCAGCAAGACCTCTGTAAACATAGAATCTTGCACCGGCCAGTTTTACCCCCCTTTCAAAATCAAGGATTCCAAGCTGGGTACCTATATCATAGTGAGGCTTTGGTTCAAAATCAAACTCAGGCTTTTTTCCCCAGGTTCTGACTACTGTATTGTCTTTGTCATCGGCACCGTAAGGAACTTCCGGAAGGAGCAGATTTGGAATGGAAAGATGCATATCTGCAAATCTTTCATTAAGGATCTGAAGTTTTTCATCATTGGCTTTAATCTGATCCAGCAGCCCCTGAGCTTCCTTCATTTCCTCAGAAGCATCTTCTCCTTTTGCCTTTTTCATGCCAACAGCTTTGGAAACACGGTTTCTCTTTTCACGGAGTTCGTCAGAAGATGCAGAAAGCTGTCTTCTTTCTGCATCAACAGACGTCAGTTCATTTAAATCTACAACATTCTCTGCATGGCGTTTTTTAAGGAGTTCCTTTAAAGCTTCAGGATTCTCACGGATTATTTTAGGATCTATCATTTCTGCCTCTGATTTATTATCTTGAAAAGTTTTAAACTAAATACAAAGCATAAGGAAAAGAATATTTGTCAAGTTAATGAAGGATTTTAATTACATGATTAAGGGAAAATGGGAAAAAAGGAAAAGAGATGTGTTAAACTTTGGTCAGGGGCGGAATCGAACCGTCGACACAAGGATTTTCAGTCCTTTGCTCTACCGACTGAGCTACCTGACCTTAAGTTTTAACAACGTAGACCTTTCTAAATGAAATGTTAAAATTGTCAATCAAAATAAATTATAATTTTGAGCAGGTAATAAAATTTTCAGCAAAACTGCTCTTTCTGTATAATATCAGACAGCTCTGCAGCTGCCGCCTTCACATCCGGGGCACAGACAACTGCAGAAATCACTGCTGCAGAATCCAGACCGGCACGGACTGCTTCTGCCAGATTGAATCTGTTTATTCCTCCGATGCCGCAGAGAGGCATGTCAGGAAGAGCTGATTTTATGGCCCGGATCATGTCAACACCAAGACCGTCGCCTGCGTCGGTCTTGGTGTCTGTGGCAAATACAGGACTGACTGCAAGATAATCGGCCCCGGCGGCGGCACCTTCCAGTGCCTGCTCCACGGACGAAACAGAAAGTCCTATGATGAAACCTTCAGGGGCTATTCTGCGGATGGATGATACAGGCATGTCGCTCTGGCCTAAATGGACGCCGCCGGCACCTGCAGCAATGGCTGCGTCCGCCCTGTCATTGACAATAAAAAGAGCCTTTCCGTAACAGATTTTTTTCAGAGCCAGAGCTTCCCTGTACAGCTCTCCGGCGGTCGCAGTCTTGTCCCTGAGCTGAATAACGGCCGCACCTCCGGCAGCTGCCTGTTCCGCAATATACCTGTGATTCCGGCCTGGAAAAATTTCATCATCAGTCACCACATAAAGACCTGATATTTTTTTCATTTTATCTTTTCCGCCCTGCACCGTTCCAGTATCTGCTGTCTGCTGATGTTATAAACACTGTCCATAAATGCCTGCTTAAAGCTTCCGGGACCTGCAGATTTTTCTGCAGCCAGCTCTCCTGCAATACCAAGCATAATCATGGCGGCTGCAGCAGAAACAAAAACATCATCACAGACAGCAGCAAAAGCTCCGCACACGGCTGAAGCCATGCACCCTGTTCCGGAAACATGACCCATGAGAGGAACTCCGTTGTCTACACGGACAGTTTCCTTTCCGTTGCTTATGAAATCAGATTTTCCGGTCACAACAGTCACAGCACCGGATAAAACAGAAAGTTTCATGGCTGCCTCTTCAGGAGAGCCCTCAAGTCCCATGGAATCCACTCCTCTGACATCTCCGCGGAGACCGGCAAGGATTCCTGTCTCCCCTGCATTGGCTTTTATGACCGCTGGGTGAACTTCATCAATCAGCCTTTTTGCCGCTTCTGTTCTGAAAAGAGAAGAGCCTGCCCCTGCAGGATCAAGGATTACAGGAATGCCTTTTTTCACTGCAGCAAGACCTGCAGAAAGCATCAGATTCAGCTGTTCACGGTTTACTGTCCCTGTGTTCAGGACAAGAACATCTGCCAGACTGGCCATATCGGCAGCTTCCTCCGGAGAGGCTGACATAACAGGAGAACCACCGGCACAGACTGTTATTTCCGCACAGTCATTAACTGTAACCAGATTCGTTATATGCCATACAAGAGGATTCTTTCTGCGGACCTGTTCTGCCAGATCCGCAGTTTTTTCAGAAAGCATTATTCTACCGTAACGCTCTTGGCAAGATTTCTTGGCCGGTCCACATCACAGCCCTTCATTACTGCAATATGATAGGAAAGCAGCTGAAGAGGAATTACAGTCAGCAGAGGCATGAGCATATTGTGGGTATCAGGGACATGAATGACAAAATCCGCATTCCGGCTTATCTCAGTATCCCCTTCCGATGCAATGGCAATGATCTTTCCTTTTCTTGCCCTTACTTCCTGCATATTGCTTATGACCTTGCTGTAGATTTCATCTCTGGCTGCCATAAAAACTACAGGCATATTTTCATCTATAAGGGCAATAGGACCGTGTTTCATTTCTGCGGCAGGATAGCCTTCTGCATGTATGTATGAAATTTCCTTCAGTTTAAGAGCGCCTTCCAGAGCCACCGGATACTGTATTCCTCTTCCAAGATAAATGAAATTACCTGCATTCCGGAAAACGCGGGCCACATCTGTAATAGTGGTGTCGTTAAGGATTTTCTTTATCTTTTCAGGAATCTGTTCCAGAGCCATGATTATGGCCTGTCCTTCCTGAGGCGTCATATCTCTTCTGCGGGCAAGATAAATGGTCAGCAGAACCAGTACTGTCACCTGGGATGTAAAAGCCTTTGTGGAAGCAACACCTATTTCGCTTCCCGCATGAATATAGACTCCTGCATCAGATTCTCTGGCAATAGTGCTTCCAACTACATTTGTAATGCCAAGGACCTTTATTCCCCTGGCCTTTGCTTCACGGAGAGCAGCCAGGGTATCGGCAGTTTCTCCGGACTGGGAAATGGTAATGACCAGATCCCCTTTCCTGAGAACAGGTTTTCTGTACCGGAACTCGGATGCGTATTCCACCTCCACAGGGATCCCTGCATATTCTTCAATCAGATACTCACCAATAAGACCTGCATGCCAGGATGTACCGCAGGCAATAAAGATTATCCTGTTTATGCCGGCTATCTCCTCATCTGTCATCGAAAGGCCATCAAGACGGACATTCCCGGTCTCAGGAACTGTTCTTCCGCGGAATGCATCCCTTACTGTGCTGGGCTGTTCAAAAATTTCCTTAAGCATATAGTGACTGTAGCCGCCTTTTTCCATGGCCGCAATATCCCAGTCTATAGCCTCAACCTTTTTTTCAAGACGGTTCATATTCAGGTCAAAGATGTTCATGGTTTCAGAAGTAATCTCTGCGATCTCACCGTCATTCAGATAGACTACCCGTTTTGTGTATTCCATGAAGGCACTTGTGTCGGAAGCCACAAACATGCATTTGTCTCCCACTCCAAGAACAACAGGGCTTCCCTTCCGTGCAGCAATAATTTTTCCCGGCTCCTTTGCCGAGATCACTGCAAGACCGTAGGTTCCTTCCACACGCTGAAGAGCCTGCATGACAGAATCCAGAAGAGTTTCAGTTTTATGATAATATTCAATGAGATGAACAAGGACTTCGCTGTCCGTATCTGAAACAAAGACATGTCCGTTGTTTTTCAGGGCTTCTCTGAGAGAAGTATAGTTTTCTATAATACCGTTGTGAACAAGGGCAATCTGTCCCATGCAGTCAGTATGCGGATGCGCATTAAGCTCTGTAGGCTCTCCGTGGGTTGCCCATCTTGTATGTCCTATGCCGGCTGTACAGTCCTTAAGTTCATCATAATTCAGGATACTTTCAAGACCGGCCAGTTTTCCGGTTTTTTTTCTTACAAAAAGTTCATTGCTGCTGTTAAGAAGAGCAATGCCAACAGAATCGTAGCCTCTGTATTCCATCCTTCTGAGTCCGCTGATAATAAGTCTTGCGGCAGGTTCATTTCCTGCATATCCGGCTATTCCACACATAGTACACCTTCCTGTCCTAATACAGAACCACTTTATCAAGCCACAGGTCAACTGTTTTTCCTGCCTGATTCTGTCCCAGCCGGAACTTCTTCAGGATCCCCTTTATCCGGTAAAAATTTAATGAACGCTGAAAATCACCTTTCAGACGGCTCATTTTTTCCATGCTTTCAGCATCCGGCACTCCGTGAATACGGAGCCATCCTGTTCCTGCAAACTTAAATCTGCACTCCACAGCTTCCCCGTTCTTTTCCGGAAACACAGAACAGAAATCTGCATCCGTAACTATTTCCGAATCTATGGAATCCAGACAGAACTGATACAGTTCCCGGCGGCATGAGGGACCGCTCCCGAAAAGAGCCTGATCCCATTTTATGTAAAGATCACGGATTTCCATGAAACGACCGGAACCGTCCATGCTGTCTGAAAATCCAGGAACAGGGACAAACAGCAGTAAAAACACAGCTGCACCTGATATAAATTTCAATCTTTTATTGACACACACAGGCTTTTCCTTTTTTATATAAAACTATTGAGGATGTTATGAAAATCGGACGATTTATTGCAGAACTTTTGATTTTTACATTTTTTCTTTCAGAATCTGCACTTTTTGCAGAATTCAGAGGATATCATGATGAAAGAATCTATGTAAGGGCTGAAATCACTGACATACAGGAAAAAAAGATCAGCACAGAAGCAGATATGGATCTTATGGAAACCACTGTCATACTTAAGATTCTGGAAGGAGAACTTGCAGGCCAGACAAAGAAAGCCCTTTTCCGCGGAGAAAACGACATGCCGGCAGAAATGACCTATCACACCGGCGATAAGATTTTCATAGGCATTTCCCCCTCTGCAGATGAGGATTCAGTTGAATCTGTTTCCCTTTATGACAAGGACAA
>JAZRYV010000105.1:0-7238 GCA_045600925.1 Spirochaetota bacterium | reverse complement strand
AGGCCGGCTGCAGCCGGCCTTTTTCTTTGCATGGAATGCGGCTGTCTGTACAGCAGAATCTGGCACAGGACTGACTATGGTACAGATTATTTCACGGCCGGTTATCTGAAGCAGTACGGGCATACCTATGAAGATGATTTCCCATCCATTTATGCAGCATCCCTGCAGAGATTAAAGCGAATACACAGAATTTCAGGCCTGCCGGAAAGCAGGGATTCTGCTTCTGTGCTGGATATAGGCTGTGCTCTTGGCTTTTTCCTTAAGGCTGCTGAGGATTCCGGATATAAAAAAATTACCGGTCTGGAAATATCTGAATATGCAGCCGGCTGGTGCAGGAGTCATTACGGATATAAGGTCGTTCAGGACAACTTTGAGGAAGTTCCCATTTCCGGAAAATACAGCCTTATAAGCTGCTGGTATTTCATTGAACACTGCATGGATCCGGCTGATGCTGTACGGAAGATTTATGATGCACTGGAGCCCGGAGGAGTTCTGGCTTTTTCTGTGCCTTCAATATTCGGGCCGATGTTCCGGCACAGGAGACAGGCATGGGCCGAAACAAGGCCTGAGGATCACAGAATTGATCTTTCACCTGCATCTGCCAGGAGATTTCTTAAAGCCGCTGGCTTTAAGAAGATCCGGTGTTACGGAGCCGGTTTTCATCCGGAAAGGCTTATGAGTTCTGAAAATATTTTATTCCGGCCGTTTTCCTTTCTGTACAGAATTTTTTCACGTCTGACTGCATATTCTGATACAATGGAAGTCTATGCCGTAAAATAAGATTCATTTCCGGAATCGGTTCTGTTTCCTTCGTATTATGTATACTCCGCCTTTCTTTTCTGCACAGACTGTTTCCCCTGCCATAACCTGAAGATGTGTGAATACTTCTGATATTGCCAGAAAGATTTTAAATGACTGCCTTGTGAGCTTTTCAGGCTGTACAGGGAATACCTTCACTGCAATTTCATGAACAGTAGCAGGCCCGTCATTAAGTACTTTCAGAATCTTTTCCTCTCTTGAAGCAAGGTGCTTTCTGTAGCTGCCGGTTACAGCTTTTATGTCCCGGAACAGAGGCCCGTGGCCTGGAAGAATCATGTCAGGGGTAAGTTTCTCCAGCCTGTCCATTGAGGCCCTGAATTCCTCCTGGCTTCTGCGGACGGGGATAACCGATTTCTGATCCAGCATGACTATAGGGATGGGAGTAATTCCGGAAAGGAGAGTATCTCCTGAAAAGAGAAGATTTTCCTTTTCCACATAAAGACACATGGAACCTCTGGAATGGCCCGGAGTCCATATTACCCGGGCTGAATACCGTCCGCAGCGTATTTCATCTCCATCCGACAGCGGTCTGGTTACAGGACATTTTTTAAATTTTTTACCTGACTGTTTATCCATAAGACGAAGTCCCAGTCTGTATTTCAGAGGCATGCCCATGAGTTTCAGGAATGGAAATTTTACACGGCTGTGGATTTCCTCCATTTTTTCGATGGCAGCCACATCTTCCATGTGGGCGGCAGTCACAGGCTGATGGCTCATTTCTTTGATAAGGCCGGCTGCTCCGCCGAAATGATCCACATGACCATGTGTAAAAATGATCTGCTGAATTTTATCAGCGGGCATGGAAAAAGCATTCAGTGCCTGTATGAGATCGGGAAGAGTGAGATAAGTGCCGGTATCCAGAAGTGTGACAGGATCGTCTGTAAACAGATAGATATCTGCAGGTCCGGGACCTTTGCTGTCTCCCATCGGAAGGGAGAGCATGTATATTCCGGGAAGAATTTTGTGAAATTTATGAGGTGCGGAGTCCTGTGTCATAGGGCAGCAGGACTCCTGTGTAAATCAGTCTTTTCCAAGTTTGACTGTTCCGTTGTCTATCATGTTCTGGAGTTCTGCCAGAAGCTTTTTTTCCTGGGGATCAATAACTCCGTCTTCATCTGCAAGCATCATAATACGCTCTCTTTCTGTGGGAGTGATTTTGCCGTCTTCCATGGCCTTTTTTATAAGTTCTTGCAGCTTTGCAGCTGATTTGCTTGGCTGATTGAGCATGTCTGTTCTCCTGTAATTTTTCTCTGCCGGTGCAGGTCTTTCTTTTTTTATTAAAGGCTTCGGGATGTCAAGATTTTTACATTATTCCATGTCCCATTCATCACTTTCCTGTTTAAGGGTTATGAGAAGCTGTTTTAACCGTTCCGGCATGTCCTTTTCCCCTGGAAGATCTTCTCCGTAATATTTTGATATGGCATCCAGAGCCCGTTCAAAGGCAGAACTTCCCTTTGACTGGTTGAAGTAGTACAGAATGAGACTCTTTGCATGATCAGAAAGACCGTACTGTGTAAGATAAGATACAGTTCTGAAAATTGCCTCCCTCAGTTCCATCCGCCCCATTATCCGCCTCCGTTTTTGAAACAGAAGTAAGGGAAAAGTGCAGAATTACAACACAAATTCAGGGCCGGTGTAAATTTTTGACATGCAGTGAAAACCATTGCGGAATCTGCTCTTGGTTTTTGTCAGGGAGATCTTAAAGAAGAGAGCAGAGGCTCTCTTCTTTAAGATTATTCGTAATAATAACTTTTTTCGGCTTCAGGATCAGATGCATAATCTCCTGATGTTCCGTAGAACATATCTGTCACTGCATAGGAAGGAATGTTCCGGGGCATGTTCAGAAAACAGGTTCCTTTGCCGGTGCTGTTGACTTTAAGTGCTGAACAGTTTTTGAACATTCTTCTGTAGCAGTTTGAAGTCAGACTTTCTGCTGACAGTTTCGGAGCAGATGTCAGCGATGTACATCCGCAGAACATACAGTAATAACAGCCTTCGGTCAGTACAGCAGCAGGCAGTCCAGGGACAGATGTCAGTTTTGTACATTCGTAAAACATGGAGGAATAACAGCTGGCAGCCAGATTCTCTGCGTTAAGTTCAGGTGCTGCTGTCAGTGCTGTACATCCGTAAAACATGGAGGAATAACAGTTGTCAGCCAGATTCTCTGCGGGCAGAGCTGGTGCGGATGTCAGTCCTGTACAGTTCCTGAACATTTCATCATAGCAGTGTGCAGCCATAGTCCCTGCAGAAAGATCCGGAGCAGATGTCAGTTTTGTACAGTCCTCAAACATTCGTGCATAACACCATTCCTTCATTGTTTCTGCAGGAAGTTCCGGTGCAGATGCAAGACCTGTACAGCCGGAAAACATTGCATAATAGCAGTAATCAGACAGAGTCAGTGCAGGCAGTTCAGGTGCAGATGTGAGCCCTGTACACTTGAAAAACATAAAAGAAAAACATCTTGGATTCATATCTGCAGAATCCGGGTTTTCATAATCAAGAAGTGTCATTATGTTTCCGCAGCATTCTGCAGAAGCCTTTTCAATAGTCCATTTCCAGCTGGAGCCGCCTGTTATTTCCTTATTATTTTTGCCTCTCAGGAACAGATAAAAGCTGTCATATATTTTCTGTGCATCCACAGATAATCCGTCCCATGTTTCCCAGGTTTCTGCATCTGTCGAGTATTCCAGAATTCCATCCCATCCTTTCGTCGCCGCTATGGAAAAAGATTCAGGACCTTTGAATCTGAAACATCTGCTTTCTATCCACTTTGCATAGAGGGTAATGTCTTCTGTTAAGGGGGCTGTATTAAAAATATACGGAGTTCTGCATTCTCTGTCAATGAACCATCCTAAACATGTGTATCCTTCCCTAAGTGCAGATTCCGGTGCTGCAGAAACATACCCTTCTTCAGCAGTTTCTGTCCGCAGTTTTGGAGCACCGTCATAGTTCAGATCCCATGTTACAGTAAAGAAGTCGCTCTCATCGCATTCTTCCGGACTGCAGGAAGTCAGTCCTGTGGAAAGAGCCGCTGCCATCATCAGAACAAATAAATTTTTCATTTTATCCTCCGTGATTTTTTCCATATATTTTAAATATAATAAGGATTTTTCAAAGATGCAAGAAAATGAATCATTTTAATGTTTTTAAATCCAGCCTTTACTTTTTCCGCTTTTGCCTGATATTTACAATGTACACTTAAAAAGACCGGAGGGAAGAGGCAGAAAACCGCTGTGAGCATGTTGAAAATTTTCAGGAAGGAATTTTTTTAAACCCTTCCTTTCCTTTTACGGATTCTGCTGCATTATAAGGATGAACAGAGAAAATTATAAAATAAGAAAGAGAAAAAGAAGGAGAAACGTTATGGAGTTTATGTATTCTGTTAAGAATATGTCAGAAGAAGAAAATATGGCCGTCTCCTGTTATCTGTACAGACTGTGTCTTTATGCAGAAAAAAGAGACGGTATTGAAAATCTGCGAGAAATGCAGTCCCTCTACAATGAACTGGTGTCAGCTCTTGGTCTTAAAAAACATTCTGAAAAAGTTGTGAGGGCTTTTATTAAAAAACATGTCAGGGAAAAACTGCTTACTCCTGATTATAAGTATAATGAAGAAGTTTCGGATGCGAATAAAAAGGCTTTAAATTCTTCCGCTGATCTTTCTGACGGAGAAAAAATCTGTGAAACATCCTTTTCAGCTGAGCAGGCTGAGGATGAGACTGAGCATCTGAGGGAGAATATTCACCGGAATTTCCGCGGTAATCACAGAGGTCACGCTGAAAAAAAGAGACGCCGTTCATCCAGCAGAGCCTGCAGAACATATGAGGAAGATTTCAGCCCCTATGATTTTTCCGGACCCATGAAAGACTGGTTCATGGAAGATGTCCGTATTGCCAGAGAAAGTTCATCCTGGAGGAACGACAGTCCTGAGTTCATTGATCAGTGCAGGGCCGTTTTTGCAGGAGGCAGAGATGTTTTTTCAAAGATTGTTGCATGTACTTTTTTCTGCAGTCCGGACAGTAAAAAAGATTTCTCAATTCCGGCAGAAATTTCGGTTCCTGAGAGAGTCATCAGCCTGACGGACAATGCAGACAGAGTCAGGTTTATGACAGATGCTTTTAAACTGACTGAAAATGAAGGCCGTCTGGTGAATACGGCATTCATTTCTCATTCAGTACGGGAACTCTTTATGGTTTTCAGTGAGCTGTTTGACCATCACCCTGGAGATGGAAACCGTATTGAACTGTATGCTGCTTCCAGCGGACTTGATGAGAAAACCATAAGATCACTTCTGAGAAAGAACGGGAAGCTGTTTTCCTATAATATTCTGGATATGGATGGATATATAGACAGAGATGCATCTGAAGCAATCTATTCCGGAGATCTGAATGTGCTGTTCATGGACATCATTAAGAATGATGAAAATTCTGAAACATTTGATCTGGATTCATTTTCCGTAAAAAAAGAAGAGAGCGATCTGATTATGAGGCTTCTTAAAAATGAAAGAGGGGCAAACATTCTGCTCTACGGGGCACCGGGTTCCGGGAAGACAGAATATGCAAGAGCTCTGGCTAAGGAGGCAGGATTTAAACCTGTTATTTTTAAGAATGAAGCAGAACTTTCCGCATCCAGAAATCCGGATCTGTATGCTCTCAGAAGACTCAACTGCCTTCTGGCTGTAAATAAAAAGGATTCGGTCATAATTGTGGATGAGGCGGAAAATATTCTGCAGACAGTAATGAATTCTTTTAAAATGATGTTCGGAGGAAATGAAATATCCCTTAAAAAGGGAACAGTCAATTCCATGCTGGAAAACGGAAACAACCGTGTAATCTGGATCATGAATCATACCAGAGGAATGGATGAATCCACACTGCGCAGGTTTGCCTATTCTGTCCGTTTTAATGATATGACTCCGGCCATGCTCCGCAGAATAGCAGAAGACAGAATGGCCGGTCTTCCCATGAGCAGAGAGCTCGTCTCTGCTGTTGCTGAGCTGTTTGAACAGTATCGGGTGACAGGGGCATCTGTAGACAACATGGTCCGGATTCTGGAAGGAATGAACAGTGCAGAAATGGAAGATGATCAGGTTGTCAGAGATGTGAAGTCGGTTCTGGATTCAAATTCATCACTTCTCCATGGAAAAAAGACAGTACGGGACAGAGTTCATACAAACTATGATCTGTCTGCTGTCAATTCATCTGTTCCTGCTGAGGATATTGTAAAGATGGTTCGTAATGCCAGAGACTTTGCGGCAAAGAACGGTTCAGAAGACAGCGGAATTCGCATACTGTTTTACGGAGCAAGCGGAACAGGAAAGACGGAGCTGGCACGTCATATTGCAGAAAATCTTCATATGGAGATCTGTTTTAAACGTGTCAGCGACATTATGAGCATGTGGGTCGGCGGCACTGAAAAGAATATTGCAGCTGCCTTTGCTGAGGCATCCGCAAAAGGGGAAGTGCTTCTTTTTGATGAGGCTGATTCTTTTTTTGCAGACAGAAATTCTGCCGGACACAGCTGGGAAAGGACTCTGGTAAATGAATTTCTGACACAGATGGAGGAATTTAAAGGAATTCTTATCTGCACCACCAATCTGCGTAAAATAATGGATCCGGCCATGCAGAGGAGATTCCATATACTGGCTGAGTTCAGACCCATGAAAACTGAAGGCATTGAGAAACTGCTTAAAGGTTTCTTTCCTGCATACAGTTTTGATCCGGAACAGATCAGCAGGATTGCAGGATACGGTACAGCAACTCCGGGAGATTTCGGAACTCTTTCCGGAAAGATCAGGTTCATGGATCCGGAAAAGATTACGGCCGGAAGTATTGTGGATGAACTGTGTTCCATCCAGAAAGAGAAAGATTCAGGCTGCAGCCGTAAGCTTGGTTTTTGTGAATAGAGTTTTCCTGTTGAAACGGCCGGCTCTGCCGGCCGTCATTTAGCGGATTGTTTAAGTATTTCTGCCCCGGCTGTTTTCAGTATAAAATCTGTTACAGTGTTTCTATCTCTGCCAGAGAAAGTCCTGTAAATTTTGATATTTTATCAAAAGACAGTCCGTCTGTTTTCATGGCTTTAGCAGTTTCAGTTTTTGCTTTTATTTCACCTATTGAAATTCCCTGTTTTTCTCCGAGAGAAATTCCTTCTCTTCTGGCTTCTGCCCTCGCTTCTGCCACTGCTTCTGCGACAGCTTCCGCAATGGCTTCATTCATTTTTACCTGAAATGTCATATATTCATGCCCCCACAGTATGTTCTTCCTTGCTTCAGTTACTTTTTCTTCTATCCTCTGTACAAGTTTTCCTTTTCCTGCTTTCCCTGTCTTTACGTATTCCAGAAAAGATTCCAGCTCATAAGAAAGATTTTCTGCATCCTCTGTTCCCCATGGATTTACAAACACTCCGGTGAATCCGTCCTCC
>JAZRYV010000104.1:0-9475 GCA_045600925.1 Spirochaetota bacterium | reverse complement strand
GGGCATCAGGCCTATGCCCACAAGATTCTCACAGACCGCAAAAATCGTTTCCATACCCTACGGCAGTTCGGAGGAATCAGCGGTTTCCCAAAAATAAGAGAATCTGAATTTGACGCATACGATGTGGGGCACAGCAGCACCAGCCTTTCACTGGCTGCCGGTGAGGCTGTAAGCAGGGATCTTCAGGGAAAGGATTACAAGGTAGTTGCAGTTATCGGCGACGGGGCCCTGTCCGGCGGAATGTCCATGGAAGCCCTGAACCATCTTGGCAACATAAAGAATGATCTTATTATAATTCTGAATGACAATGAGCATTCCATATCCAGAAATGTTGGTGCAATGTCAGAATATCTGACAAGACTCATCTCCGGCAGGAGATACAATGTTTTCAGAAAAAATTCCCAGAATTTCATCCGCAGAATACCCAGACACGGAGATGAAATATATTCAGTTATTTACAAGATTATAGGCGGTTTCAAAAGCATATTCATGCCTGGTAATATTTTCCGGAATCTGGGCATCAGGTACTTCGGTCCAATTGACGGTCATAATATGGACAGTCTGTGTGAAACTCTGGAAAGGGTGAAGCACATAAATTCAGGACCTAAAATCATTCACGTGATTACAAAAAAAGGAAAAGGCTATTCGCCTGCAGAAAAGGATCCCTCAGCCTTCCACGGTGTGGGCCCCTTTGACAGAAAAACCGGAGAGCCTCTTGTTAAAAGCAAAAAACTCAGTTTTTCATATATTGCAGGAAAAACTCTTGCGGAGCTTTCAAAGACCGATGACAGACTTGTGGCAGTTACTGCAGCCATGAAGGAAGGCACAGGACTTATTGAATTTGAAAAACAGTCTCCCTCCAGGTTTTTTGATGTGGGCATAGCAGAGCAGCATGCTGTAACTTTTTCTGCTGCTCTTGCCAGAACAGGAATGAAGCCTTTTGTTTCCATATATTCCACTTTCCTTCAGAGAGCCCAGGATCAGCTGATTCATGATATAGGCATAATGAATCTTCCTGTAAAGGTGCTTATTGACAGAGCCGGAATAGTAGGTGCTGACGGAGAAACTCATCATGGTCTGTTTGATGTAAGCCTGATCAGCAGTATTCCTAACTTCCTGTTTTTTGCCCCCTATACAGGAGAAGAACTGAGGGATATGATTCACTTTTCTGCTTCATATACAGGCGGTCCTGTTGCCATACGTTTCCCAAAGGCTTTTGCAGATACTGAATTCATGGATCTTTCCTCACCGGAACCTTTTGTTCCTGGGAAAATCAGAATTCTGGAAACAGGAACTGACCTGACCATACTTGCTCTGGGAGACATGTGCTCCACAGCATTGGAAGTACGGCAGATCCTTGGTGAACAGGGCATTTCTGTTCAAGTAATAAATCTTCTGTCCATACGTCCTCTTGATACGGCCGGAATTACTGATGCTGTCCGGAACACGCCGTATTTTATTACACTTGAAAACGGAATCGCTTCCGGAGGAGCAGGGGAACATATTCTTGCTGCTCTGCCGCCGGAACTTAAGGCCCGTCTTCTGTTTACAGGAGCTTTCCCTGATCAGTTCATTCCACAGGGAGCCAATAATCTTCTGTTCCACAGTTATGGTCTTGATGCCGGATCCCTTGCTGCAAGGATTTCAGGGATGCTGCAAAAATGACTTCCTGCAGAAAAAGGCTGGATCAGTTTCTGGCAGAAGAGGGACTGTCTGATTCCACGGAGGAAGCCAGAAAGGATATCCTTGCAGGATGGGTACGTGTAAACGGAGAAACGGTCCGTTCTTCATCAATAAAAGTTACAGGCACAGAAAATATTACGGTAAGCAGGCCTCGTGGCAGATTTGTCAGCCGTGGAGGAGAAAAACTGCAGAAGGCACTTGATACTTTCGGCATAAATGTAAAAGGTCTTGTCTGTACGGATCTGGGGGCTTCCACAGGAGGTTTTACAGACTGCCTTCTGCAGGCTGGTGCTGCAAAGGTCTATTCTGTTGATGTAGGCTATGGTCAGCTGGATTTTTCACTGAGGAAAAATCCGGCTGTGGTGGTTATGGACAGATCCAATGTCCGGAATCTGGAAAAGGAACAGTTTCAGGACCGGACAGACTTTATTTCCATGGACCTTTCATTTATATCAGTAACAAAGGTTATCGATCACGTAAAAAATCTTTTTCCCGGAGCAGATGGAGTTATGCTGCTGAAGCCTCAGTTTGAGGCTCTGGACGGGGAGCATGAAAAGGGGGTAGTCAGGAATCTGGATGATCATATCCGGATCCTCAAACGTGTTCTTGACACTCTGGCCGGAACAGGCATCTGCGTGCTTGGACTCTGTTTTTCTCCAATAAAAGGGCCTGCCGGGAACATTGAGTTCCTTGTCCATTTTTCTTTCGATGAAAAAAAACAGGGCATAAAGGATTTTACTGAAGCCGCTGTGTCATCGGCATCCATGGCTCATAAGGCTCTGGACTGAAAAGTGATTTTATGTTTAAGAAATAAAAAAAGCCCGGATTTCTCCGGGCTTTTATGAAATACAGTGCTGTTATGCTTCTTTAATTGCGTCAGACGGACATACATCTGCACATGCTCCGCAGTCTGTGCATTCGCCTGCATCAATTGTGTATGGTTTGCCTTCAGTGATTGCGTCAACAGGACATTCTGCAATACATGTTCCGCATGCTGTGCATTTTGCCGGATCAATTTTATGAGCCATTAGAGAGACCTCCGTAATTTTTCTTACTGATTAGTTCAGTTATGATATTAGTCAAGAAAAAAACTTGCTTTCAGAATACAGTGTTGAATCATTAGAAAAAAGGTGAGCTGTGGACAGAATTCATAAAAAAATCCGTGTAAGAGGAATTGTTCAGGGGGTAGGGTTCCGGCCTTTCATATACAATCTTGCCCTTGAAAAAAATATTTCAGGCTTGGTGCTGAATGATACGGAAGGTGTCCTCATTGAAGCAGAAGGGCATATGTCGGATGTGGATTCCTTTATTCATGATATTACAGGCAGGGCTCCTGCACTGGCAGTGATAACTGAAGTTTCTGTCAGCGAAGGCTCCTTTGAAGGATATTCTGATTTTACCATACATAAAAGTCAGATGGCAGATGACAGAACGGCCTTCTTTTCACCGGATGTGGCTGTGTGCAGTGACTGTCTCAGGGAGTTCAATGATCCTGAGGACCGGCGGTATCATTATCCTTTTATTACATGCATTAACTGCGGACCCAGATTCAGCATTGTAAGTGACATCCCCTATGACAGGGAAAATACCTCCATGAAAAATTTTTCCCTGTGCACTGAGTGCGGCAGAGAATACATGGATTCGGCGGACAGAAGATTTCATGCCCAGCCGGTTGCCTGTCCGGAATGCGGTCCTGTTCTCAGCATGTATTCCATTGACGGGACCTTTATATCTTCGGATACAGACAGCATTGCTGCGGAAACTGTACGTCTGATTAAAGAAGGAAAGATCATTGCCATAAAGGGAATGGGGGGATATCTTCTTGCTGCAGATGCCTGTTCGGATCAGGCAGTGGCTCTTCTTCGCAGCAGAAAGCGCCGTCCTTTCAAGCCTTTTGCCGTCATGGCAGGTTCTCTGGAAAAGGTCAGATCTCTGGCATATGTTTCACCGGAGGAAGAAAAGCTTCTTGTTTCAAAAGAAAGACCCATAGTTCTGCTGAAGATCCGTAAAAGCACTATCAGTCCTCTCACAGGCCCGGGGCTTTCCCATACAGGGATCATGCTTCCATACATGCCCTTTCATCATCTGCTTTTCAGTATGGATCCTGACATGGTTCTTATTATGACAAGCGGAAATCTGTCCGAGGAGCCCATTGTTTATACGGATGACAGAGCCTTTTCCGGTTTTAAAAACATAGCTGATTACATTATCACCTACAACCGGGAGATTCTTTCCCAGAATGATGACAGCGTTATGTTTGTGGAGATGGGAAGGCCTTATTTCATCAGAAGATCCAGAGGTTTTGTTCCCACTCCTTTTCTTTCTTCGCCTACGGACCGGTGCATCCTTGCTGCAGGAGGAGATCTTAAAAACAGCTTTGCCTTTTCAAGAAAAAATTTCACCATTGTGGGCCAGTATCTTGGAGACATGATTCATCCAAAAACCCAGGAGGCCTTTAAACGGACTCTTGACCATTTTATTCACACCTTTAATGCAGAACCTGATGTGATTGTTTCTGACATGCATCCGGGATATATGACAAAAATATATGCGGATGAACTGGCGGCTTCAGGTAAAAAAAGGATTCTGGTTCAGCACCACCATGCCCATATTGCCTCTGTCATCGAGGAATACAGTCTGGAAGGACATGTCCTGGGCATTGCCTTTGACGGAACAGGCTATGGAACAGACGGGACTCTCTGGGGAAGCGAGTTTCTTGTCTGCGACAGATCTGATTTTACAAGGGCATGCTGTTTTTCCGGCTTTCTTCTTCCAGGCGGAGAAAAGGCAATCAGGGATGTATGGAAGATCGGTCTGTCTCTCATGTATTCTGCTTACGGCCGTAATGTTCCTTTTATGGCTGATGAGCCTCTTGCCGGTCCGTTATTTGAAATTATGGAAAAGAAAATAGGATGTCCTGAGACCTGCAGCATAGGAAGACTTTTTGACGGCATGAGTTCAGTTCTGGGCCTGTGCAGAACCGTTTCCACTGAAGCCCAGGCTGCAGTCCTTATTGAGGAGGCTGCATCTGCCGGTTCATGGAACGAAGATCCTTTCATCATACCGGTCAGGAACGGAAAAATCTCTACAGAAGATCTGGTCCGTTTCATCTGCAGTCTTTCTGCTGAAAAAAAATACTCTGTAAACGATATCGCACTGGCATTTCACCTGTCCATTGCTTATACTGCTGCAGAAACCGCTGAAAACATCTGCCGGGAAAACGGACTGGACCGTATTGTGCTCAGCGGCGGATGTTTCCATAACAGGATTCTTCTCCGCACTCTTGTATCTCTGCTGGAAAGCAGAGGTCTGAAAGTATATACATCTGCCATACTTCCTTTCAATGACGGATGCATCTCATTCGGCCAGACTGCGGTGGCAAAGGAAATTCTGAAAAAGCAGGGACTCTGATCCCTTTCTCCGGAGGATAAATGAATACATATAAAATTACTGCTACCTGTGCTGCAGGACTGGAATCTGTTCTGGTACGGGAACTTAAGGATCTTGGATATATGGAACTGGTTACGGAAAACGGGTCAGTTTCCTTTAAAGGAACTGAGGCTGATGTGGCCAGGTGCAACATAAATCTCCGCTGTGCAGGCCGTGTTTTTATAGAACTGGCCTCCTTTACTGCTTTGGATTTTGAAGAACTTTTTCAGGGTGCACAGAAAATACCATGGGAGGAAATTCTTCCGGAAGATGCCTTTATGCATGTGACAGGAAGAGCTGTAAAATCAGTTCTTCACAGTGCTCCGGGCTGTCAGTCCACAGTAAAGAAGGCGATTATAAAGTCAATGCAGCGCAGGTATCATATTGAACGGTTCCCGGAAAACGGACCGGAATTTAAAATAGAAATTTCCATGTTAAAGGATACAGCCACACTGTCTCTGGATACAAGCGGTGCAGGTCTTCATAAAAGGGGATACCGGGAAGAACAGGGGGAGGCTCCTCTGCGGGAGACGCTTGCAGCAGGAATGATAAAACTTTCAGGCTGGACTCCGGACAGAATACTTGCAGATCCGTTCTGCGGTTCCGGAACCATTGCCATAGAAGCTGCACTTATGGGACTGAATATAGCTCCGGGAATCTTCAGAAGCTTTGATGCAGAAAAATGGCCATTTATGGCAGATGTATGGAAGACGGCCAGGGAAGAGGCTGCAGACCTGGAAAGAAGAGATACAAAGCTGACTGTCCTTGCATCGGACAGTAACAAACGGGTTTTTGTGAAGGCCAGAGCCAATGCAGAGAGAGCAGGAGTTGCTGAGAAGATAGAGTTCCAGCGTCGTCCGATGGAAGAATTCAGTTCACGTAAAAAATACGGATGCATCATAACAAATCCTCCCTACGGGGAACGAATGGGTGGAGAAACTGATCTCATCAGCCTGTATCAGAATTTCGGAAATGTTTTTGAAAGGCTTGGGGAAACCTGGTCCTGTTTTGTAATTACAGCCTTTGAAGGCTTTGAAAAAGCCTTCGGCAGAAAAGCAGACCGCAACAGAAAGCTTTACAACGGACCTCTTAAGAGCTATTATTATCAGTACTACGGAGAAAGACCTCCAGGACCTGGTTCTGAATCAGGCAGAAGAAAATTTGCTGATCTGTCAGCTGTGACGGAGACAGCAGAAGGGCATAAATCATGAGTTCTCAGAGGTGGGTATGCAGCAGGATTCCGGTCTTTGCCGAAATGAACATTTTTATTCTGTGCTGTAAATAAAGCGGTTGTACTGGACAGTCTTTTTCATAAGTTCGCTGTTGATGAACATATCGTTTCCGATTTCTTCCCGGATGGTTTTAATGTCAGAGAAAAGGGATCTTCCAAGTCCAAGTCTGTGGCCCTGAATTTCTGCTCCTGCCGCCTCCAGAATTGAGGGGAACATGTCAAAAGAAGAAAACTTTCTGTTTACTGTTCTGGAAGGAACGGCTGATGAATTTATAAACACATTCAGCCATTTACGGTCTTCCTTTGTATGTCCGGGGAAAGTTGTTTCATTCATAAACAGATGATCCCCCATTACAACAATCAGGGTGTTATCTGCCCATGGTCTGGACTGTATCCATCTTATATAGTCATCAATCTGTCTGGATGCACATCTGAAAACCGTTTTAACTTTTTCAGCAGAACTGCTGTCTGCAGGTCTGCCGCACAGACTGCAGATGTATCCGTCCGGAAAATGTGTATCTGCTGTAAGAAGACCAAGCATAAAAGGCTTTCCTGAGGCAGCCATGTCATCAGCCTCCTCCTTAGCCAGAGCAAAAAGCTTTGCATCTTCTATTCCCCAGAACACATAGTAGTCTTCTGGAATTTTCCCGTTTTTCTTGTAGTAGAGAAGATCATGGACATCATTAAGACTGTGTGTTTCCATATACTTTCCTCTGGAGGCAAAGGCTTTGTCAGAACCGAAAAGAAAACGCTGGCTGTATCCGTTCTTTGCCAGAATGTCAGTCAGAGAAACTGCTCCCGGAAGAAAATCCACATCAAAAGTTACATTGTCCCGTATCGGCAGATTAAACGGAATACCGCTGAGTTTTGCAATAATGGCAGCAATGGTCCAGTGTGTTCCAAACAGATCGCAGCCTCCTCCCAGTCCGGAACTGTGACTGAAACTGATATTATCAGCAGCAAGCTTCTCCAGTTCAGGAATACAGCTTTTTTCCATATATCCGCCGTTTTTAATGGATCCGAAGGAGCTTTCCATGGACTCTGAAAAAATAAGTATGATGTTTTTTTTCTTTTCCGGAAATTTTATCTTCACAGAGTCAGGGTAAATATAGTATTTTCTGTAGAATTCTGAATCCACAGGCGGCTGTTTCAGAATCCGGTATGCCTCCATGTAGCCATCCACAGGCAGAAATAACGGGAAGCAGCTGATACAGACAATAAACCCGGAAAGGGCAGCAGAAAACATTTTTTTACCTGAGTTTTCTGCCTTCATAATAAACAGACAGCAGAGAACTGCAAGAATAATAAATGGAATTACAGCCTGCATCAGACAGCTTAAAACAGTCCCGCTGTCAGTTCCCTTAAGAGGCATGGACAGTGTAAATATTACAGTGTATGGTTCAAGGAGAGGATATCTTGTCAGTGCCCAGCGGAGCAGGAGAATCAGCAGAAGGGCAGTACATGTAAAAATACAGGCAGACACACCTTGTCTTCGGTTTTTCTTTACAGAATCAGGTCTGTTTTCAGCTGTTTTTTTCTTCCTGCTTAGAATGAAAAGTACAAAGCAGACTGCTGTCAGTATTAATGGAAAAAGGTTAATGAGAAGAGGTATCTGATTTGCTATTCTGTTTTTTCTTTTTTATTTTCTGATATTCTTCGTAGCTCATTTCTTTCTGTTCAAAAACTCCCGTAATCTTTGATGCAGAAAGACCTGAAAGCATTTTTTTCCAGTAGGATGAAGTATAGTTCCCTGCCCGTACTGTTACTGCTCTGTATGCTGCTGCAGTTTCAGGATTTTTGTCTGCAATGTTGTTCTGTTCCAGTGGGTCAGATTCCAGATCATACAGTTCCTCATAGCTGTCGGATTTTCGGATCATATATTTCCACCGTCCGTCTCTGATCCCTGAAATATCATATTTCCAGTTTGTGTGGAAAAGTGCCATCTGTTCCCTGCAGGCTTCCAGCATGGAAAGTCCTTCCTGTTCAGGAAGAGATTTAAGTCCAAGAAGTCCCTGTATTGTCGGCAGAATATCCACATGGGAAGTAACGCTTTTTATTCTTACAGGTTCCTTTATGAGTTCCCTGCTGTAGATGACAAGCGGTACATGAACATTTTCTTCATACAGGAAAAATGGATGATTGTAGTTGCCGTTATGTTCATAAAAAGCTTCTCCGTGGTCAGCAACAGCAATAAGAATGGTGTTTTTCATAAGTCCGCTGGCTTCAAGTTCATCTGTAAATTTCCCCAGACAGTAATCTGCATAATGAAGGGAATTCAGATAGTGGAGCCGGTTTCTCTCTCTTATGGGAAGTTCAGGGCTGATGGGACCTGCAATATCAAACATGCCTCTGTCTTCTGGTCTGTCAGGCACAGCATAGGGGTGATGCGGATTGACAGGCATCATCAGAATAAAGAAAGGCTTTTCCCTGTCCTGTTTTATAAAAGAAATTACTGGTTCGATCATGGATCTTTCGTCAAGTCCCCAGCCCACATCCTCTGTATACTGCGTCCGGTCCTTCAGTGTTCTGATGTCTTCAATCCTGTCAAATCCCCGTCCTTTTATAAACAGGTGCTGATTTGCATATTTCAGATTCCCTGTATGAATTATCATATTCCTATAGCCGGCCGCTTTCAGAATTTCCGGAACCGTTTTCACCGGAGCCTGTGGGTATTTCTGAACTATCAGTTCCCTGCCCGGAAATTCATAACAGGAACCTGTTATGGACAGAAGAACATTTGCCGACAGCGGGTAGTTTGCATAATGATTCTCCGCATAAATTCCGTTTTTCATCAGTTTCTGCCATACAGGTGTCACTGGCCCTTTTTCTGTTTTGAAGCCGGTAAGGGAAGCACGGGTAGATTCAAACAGATACAGGATTATATTGTATTTTTTTCCGGATGGAAGCACTTCTATCTTTTTCTTCCGTCCTGGAACTGCCAGTGAATCCGTGTTCAGCCCGAACCGGAAGTCTTCATCCTGAACCTGCTCCTGAGTAGAAAACTGTCTGTTCAGGCTTTTTTCAAATACAATGTTGTAGACAGGGTTCATGGTAATGTCTCTGTATCCTGACACTGCTTTTTTTATGCTGCCGGAACAGTTCTTTTCTGCAGCCCTTTGAAGATAATTTTCT
>JAZRYV010000103.1:0-2545 GCA_045600925.1 Spirochaetota bacterium | reverse complement strand
TGTTACTACTATGTCTGCTTCCCTTCTCCCTGCCTGATAGTTCGGATTCCCTCCGATCATCCCTCCAAGAACCGACTGCCCTGCATTTACTGAGTTGTTCAGAATTATTCCTGAACTTCCTACATTATATGCGGAAAACATGTTTACCGATACTCCTCCCGGAGTGGGTGCTGAAAGATTTATTAAAGGGACTCCGTTGGGGGCATTTGTTACTGAAGGCCTCATGGATGTGGGTATTCTGCTGCTCATATCCACGCTTATCTGCGTTTTACCTCTAACCGGAACAGGCAGAAATACCATTTCCAGAAGCACAGGAAGGATAAGGATCTGTTTTATTATTATTCTTAATGTTTTCATAATGGAGGTACCGTCCCTAAAAACAGACTTATCAGTCTGCTTATATAATTAAAAATGCCCTTATCTGCCGTATATATGCATATACGAAAGTTTTGACAAATATGATTATTTGTTTGATTAATTAAAATTTTTTGAAAAAAAATGAAAAAAAATTATCTTTGATTATGAATTATGCTTAATAAATCAGCAATTCCTCAGAAAAACAGTCAGACCGACCGAATATAAACCGGCATTATAATAATTGACATATAAAAAATATTCCCTCTGCTTTGACATTACTATAAAATAACGGGGAAAATCCATGAACAAACAATCAAAACCGATAGCTCTTCTCCCCATAGGAGTCTATCTTATTCTTTATCTGGGGCTGGGTATAACTTTTGAGTATATCCTTAAAATCAGTATGGGATTCTACAGTGTTCCCATCATAGTCATCTTCCTCATTTCCCTGATGATTGCCTGTCTGCAGACCAGGGGAATGAATTTCAATGAGAAATGTGATCTTATGGGAAAAGGAATCGGAGACAGAAACATTGTCATCATGCTGCTCATCTTCCTTGCCGCCGGTATCTTTGTAGGCGTTGTCGGCCGTGGATCTGCTGCAAGTGTGGCATACTTCATGCTTTCCCTGATTCCTGCCCAGTATGCTCCTGCAGTTCTCTTTATTGTTGCATGCTTCGTTTCCCTTGCCATGGGAACTTCTGTGGGAACAATTACTCTGCTTACACCTATTTCCGTGGAAGTATCACTGGCTTCCGGCTTCCCTGCACCTCTCTGTGTTGGAACCGTTGTGGGCGGGGCAATGTTCGGTGACAATCTTTCATTCATCAGCGATACAACTATTGCAGTATGCAACGGACAGGGCTGCGAAATGAAAGACAAGTTCAGAGAAAACTTCAAAGTTGCCATTCCGGCTGCAGTAGTTTCTCTGATCATTATCCTTGCAGTTTCCATGCGCTACAATGTAGCAGATTCCATCATCCGGGAATATCACCTTGTAAATATTATTCCATATATACTTGTTCTGGTCTGCAGCATTTTTGGTCTGAGCGTTTTTCTTGCTCTTATCATAGGTATCTGCAGCGGTTTCATTATCCTTCTCGGAAGCGGGTCATCCCATATTGTGGATATTCTTAAAAATATGGGAGCCGGAGCTGCAGGCATGTTCGAAACATGTATGGTAGCAGTCCTGGTAAGTGCCATCTGCTCCCTTATAGCATACAACGGAGGATTTCAGGCCCTTCTTAACGGAATTAAAAAGGTTTTCAAAGGAAAAAAATTCGGTCAGCTGGGAATGGGGCTTCTGGTAACAGGCATGGACATTGCAACAGCAAACAATACAGTAGCCATCGTTATGGCCAACCCCATAGCAAAAGAAATGTCAGAGAACTACGGAGTAAACAACAGAAGAACAGCTTCCATTCTGGACTCATTCTCCTGTGTTGCCCAGGGAATCATTCCCTACGGTGCTCAGATTCTCGTTGCTCTGTCTGCAGCAGCAACACTGAATGTCTCCCTGTCTGCCTTTGATATAATGCCTTTCCTCATCTATCCGTACATGCTTCTTGTAAGCAATCTGGTTTATATCTTTGCAGTATCCGATAAAAAGGCAAAAGCCTGATCAGCTGTTTAAATCACAGATATATTTAAGTCCTTTCATGGTAAGCATTCTGTCCAGGACCACAGGTCCTGGCAGGGCTTCCGCAATATGGCCTGACAGCCCTCCTGTGAAGATAACACGGAACTTCAGGCCGTATTCCTTTTCTATCCTGGCAGTGATTCCTTCCACCATGGAAAGCCATCCGTAAAAGAAACCTGATTTCAGGGCATTAACTGTATCTACAGCAACCAGTCTGTCAGGCTTTTCAAAAACTATTTCCGGAAGACTTGATGTACAGCCGGCCAGTGCTTTTATACATGTATCGATCCCAGGGGCAATCAGCCCTCCGTCATAGGTACCGTCACTGTGAACAACGCAGAAAGTTGCAGCTGTCCCTATGTCGATGATGATATTATCCCCGGGATATTCACGGAAAGCTGCCTCAGCATTGGCAATTCTGTCCGCACCAAGCTTCATAGGATCCCTGTACATGATCTTTACAGAAAGCCTGCTGCTTCCGGAAACCTTCACAGCAGGAACTTTCAATAATTTTCCCAGATCCTCATAGGCATGATTAACCTCCGGAAC
>JAZRYV010000102.1:0-2723 GCA_045600925.1 Spirochaetota bacterium | reverse complement strand
ACCATCTTCTGATGTTCCTCCTGCAGCATAGTCATCTTCTTTTCCAGTTCCGGCAGACCAGGATTTCCGGGATCACGGAGTTTAAGCATGTCAATGGTTTCTCCGAGGGCTTCCATTTTTTCCAGCAGAGGTTTTTCAGCTGCATAGTCTCTGGTGCCCAGAGTATCAGTTCCCTTGAACAGCATATGTTCCAGTACATGGGCTGCTCCGGAATTTTCATAGCTTTCATCGGAAGATCCAACCCGAAAGGCAATCTCCAGATACAGAACAGGAGCATATCCTCTGTTCACCATGATGAGAGTTATTCCGTTGGACAGAGTTTTCTTAACAGTCCGTGTTTTAAGATACTTAACAGCTGCATCCTGTCCGTCACTGTTCCCTGCATTACGTGCATGATCTGCTGCGGCAAAGCAGGGACATGCCAGGCAGAAAATCAGCACCAGGACACTGAAGGCTTTTATCATATAAATACTCCTTGTTTTGGCTGAGGCAGTCAGATGGTTCTCTGATACGGAAAAATTTATTCTGCTTCTCCGCTGTCACGGAGAATTTCCTGAGCCAGAATTTTCAGTTTAGGTGAAACCTTAAGAGGAGGAAGTCTGAAAGAGGAATCCTGAGTTTCTCCAGCAGCTGACTGTGATGAATTCCTTCCCAGCATCTTTCCAAGGGCAAAGACCATCCTTTCCCGGATCTCCTGAACTTTGTCCTCACGCCCTGCCAGACGGTAATATGGAAGAGCATTAAGAGGAAGTCTCCTGTCAAAAAAATAATAATCTGCAACACGTGTCAGACCGTCCCTGTAGCCGGTCTTTTCAAAAATACGGGCAGCTTTTTCGTACTGTCCTTCATTGAAAAGCTCATTGCCCGCCCTTATCAGCATTACTCTTTCTTTCTGATCCATACAGAACTCCGTAACTGTGCGATGATAACTGCTCCTTAAAAAAAGTCAAGCATGATAAACAGACCTGAAGTTCAAAATTACCTTGACACAGGACCTGAAGAAGATAATTGTTTTTAAGATTTTCTATATCTTTCCGGGAGACTTTCATGTATCCAATCATTTTTCAGTACAAGTTCCTTACCATCGGAGGCTACGGCATAATGCTGGGCCTGGCTTTTTACCTGAGTTTTCTTCTTGTGGAAAGAGAGTTTAAACTCAGAGGAATTCCCTCTGATCTGGCCTATAAACTTCTTCTTGCTGCCATTCCCAGTGCCATAATCGGAGCCAAGCTGTTTCACATAATCGATTATTTCGATGAATTCCTGAACGACCCGGTGGATATGATCTTTTCAGGCTCCGGCCTTACAGTCTACGGCGGCTACATTACTGCCATCCTGGTCTGCATGCTCGTCATAAAAAAAAGCGGATATAAAATCTTTGAAATTACGGATATAGCCGCCCCTTCTCTGGCACTGGGCTATGCCATAGGCAGAATAGGATGCCATGTGGCAGGAGACGGCTGCTACGGAATTCCCACAGAATCATTCCTTGGTGTTGCCTATCCCAACGGCATATCACCTGTAACTTCATCGGTTCTTCCAACTCCGCTTTTTGAATCATTTGCATCTTTCATCATTTTTGCTGTACTCATGGAACTGAGGAAAACAGAGCACTGTACAGGATTTCTGTTCTTCCTGTACCTGCTGTGCAACGGAATATGCAGATTCTCAGTGGAATTTATCAGACTAAACCCGGAAGTCATTCCGGGACTGTCCCAGGCCCAGATCATTGCCATACTTTTTATGATAACAGGAATTCTGGGACTTTATCTGAGCCGGAAGGCAGGAGCAAAAGTTCAATAATAATTAAAGATACATTTGAGGCACGGATAATAAAAACCCCCGTGGAAACGGGGTTTTTTAATAAAATCTTTACTGCATATTGTATTTCTTTCTGAATTTTTCCACACGGCCTGCTGAGTCTACAATCTTCTTCTTTTTTGTGAAGAAAGGATGGCAGTTAGAACAGATTTCAACAGTAAGGTTGTCTACAGTTGAACGGGTCTTAACTTCGTTTCCACAGGCACATTTAATAACTGTTTCCTTATATTCCGGATGTATTCCTGCTTTCATTTATATACTCCTTAAACTATGAATTCATTGCTTTAAAAAATGCTTTGTTGTTTTTTGTTGCTTTCATTTTATCTATAAGAAGTTCCATTACATCTGTGGAGCTCATATTGGATAAAGCCTTACGCAATACCCATAATTTATTAAGTTCTTCCTCGTCAAGCAATAATTCTTCTTTTCTTGTGCCTGACTTGTTCACATCTATGGCCGGGAAAATGCGGCGGTCTGCAAGTTTTCTGTCCAGATGAAGCTCACAGTTTCCTGTTCCCTTGAATTCCTCAAAGATAACCTCATCCATTCTGCTTCCTGTCTCTATAAGGGCTGTGGCCAGAATGGTAAGACTTCCTCCTTCCTCAATGTTTCTTGCAGCACCAAAAAATCTTTTTGGTTTATGAAGGGCATTGGAATCCACACCTCCGGAAAGGATCTTTCCGCTGGTCGGAACAACCTGATTGTAGGCTCTGGCAAGACGGGTGATGGAATCAAGAAGAATGACCACATCCATCTTTCTTTCCACAAGACGCCTTGCACGCTGAATAACCATTTCTGCAACCTGCACGTGACGGCTGGCCTGTTCGTCAAAGGTTGATGATATGACCTCCCCTTTAACCGAACGCTGCATATCCGTTACTTCCTCAGGACGCTCATCAATC
>JAZRYV010000101.1:0-2865 GCA_045600925.1 Spirochaetota bacterium | reverse complement strand
AGCAGCAGGGGCAAAAGCCGGGAAAGAAATAGAAGAAATAGCAAAGGCTGCAAAGACATCAGCGAAAACAGCAGGGAATGCAGTAACGAATACAGCAGCCAAAACAGGAGTAAAAACAAATAAGGCAGCAGCAGTAAAGACGACAGCAGCGAGCAAAGCGGCATTAAAAGCAAATAATGCAAAGATAGCAGTAAAGAATGCACCGCAGAAAACAATATCAAAAGTAAAGAGCTTTGCAGGGAAAGAAAAGAAAACAGCCGCTGCCCCAGGAACAGGTAAAAGCAGCGGCAGGAGGACAGAAGGAGGGAAAGGAGGAAGCGGAGACAGCAGCGGAGGCGGCCAGGGAGGTACAGGATCAGAGCCTCACCAACAAATTTCAGCTGAAACAGGTACAAAACCATATCAGATGCATCATTTTGCAACTGATAAGAATAAAACATATACTCCTGAGTTTAAGAAGATTGCTGATAAATATGGTTTGGATTTAAATGACGACTGGAACAAAGAGCTTTTGCCTCATCAGGGACGGCATGCTGATGAATATCATGAATTTGTTTTAGATCGGATGATAGAAATTGATGAAATAGCAAAGGGAGACCAGGAAAAATTTTTAAAATTATATGAGGGAATGAAAGAAAAGATAAGGAACAATTATGACATGATGTATAAGAAATACTGGAAAGAACAAAAAGGAGAGCATAATGAAATATTACAAAATAATGTATGATTCTGAAAAATCTGAGAAAAAAAATTATATTTTGTGTAAGGAAGCATTTATAGGAGATATAGACAGATATGATATAAAAAAAGGACAAAAAATTGATAACTGGGATAACAGTTATTATTTTAATATGATTCTGAAGAAGGGTCTGTTTATACTGATTATATAGATAATATTTATGGATGGTTAATAGTTTCAGATTTATTTCTCAGCTCAGCATCTGAATATATAAATGAAAAAAATGTTCAGCTTCTTCCTGTTAAGCTTATAGATGAAAGCGATAAGATTCCGGAAAAAACAGTTCATGTGATAAATGTTTTAGATGTTGTTGAGAATGCACTTGATATGGAAAAATCAAAGTACTCATATATCTGTGCTGATGATATAAAACTTTTAGCAGTTGAATTTTATACATTAAAAGAGAGCATTATAAGAGGTCATGATATATTCAGATTAAAGGAAAGTATGACGCCAGTTTTTGTATCAGAAAATATAAAGAATATTATAGAAAAAAAGAAAATGAAAGGTTTTTATTGCAGAGAAGTTGATCTTTCGTAAATAAAGCAGATTCTACGGGGCAGCTGGATCAATAAATAGAGTGAGTTTTTATGGAAATTGATTTATAAAACATTTTAATAAAAATATAGTAATATGAGTTCCCTGATTCTGAGATTTTAAAAATTCAGATTGTTATGTAAATTTGACTATATTATTTTGAATTCAGGCTTATATATATTCAGGAGGAAAAACAGTGAAAGAAAAAAAGCCACTTTGTTTTATCAGTAAAGAAGATTCTGAATGGAAAATAATGCTGAAGAAAATATATTCAAACCAGTATGAAAAAGGAAAACATCCGGAGTTAAAGGATGTTTATCTGGTAATGTCAACTGACGGACAGACATGGAACAATATGCCGGTAGATACAGAGTATAAAATCTCAGGTAAAAATCCTCTTATGATCAAAGCAGGAGAAATAAGAGAAGGCAGGTTTGTCCCGCTTAGAAACAGTCAGTTTGGCAATGAATATATATGGCACACTTTTCATATTGAAAGTACATCAAAAATAGATATTGAAGGCAGTATATCTTCACTGCTGTCATCTGACTACATAGAAGAAAACGGCACATGGCAGTTCCGAAACTTATTTGAGGACTGTGAAAATATAGAAAATGCATCAAAGTTTGAACTTCTGCCAAAAAATACACAAAATTGTTATTGGAAAATGTTTGAAGGCTGCACAGGGCTGAAAGAAGCTCCGGAGCTTCCTGCTGTTAAAGTGGCTGAATTCTGTTATTATAAAATGTTTGAAGGCTGCACAGAGCTGACCTCAGCTCCAGAACTGCCAGCTGTAGAACTGGCAGTTTCGTGCTATGAAGGAATATTTGCCGATTGTTCAGGACTGACAAAAGGTCCTGAACTTCCTGCTTTTGAATTGGCTGATAAATGCTATTCTGAAATGTTTAAAGGCTGCACAGGGCTGAAAGAAGCTCCGGAGCTTCCTGCTGTTGAACTGGCAGAATCGTGTTATTATAAAATGTTTAAAGGCTGTACAGGACTGAGTGAAGCTCCGGAACTTCCTGCTGTTGATCTGGCTGATGAGTGTTATTATGAAATGTTTAAAGGCTGTACAGGACTGACAAAAGCTCCGAAACTGCCGGCTGTTAAACTGGAACTTTTGTGTTATGAATCCATGTTTGAAGGGTGTACAGGACTGAAAGAAGTGCCGGAACTGCCGGCTGTTGAACTGGCAGAATTGTGTTATTCTTATATGTTTTTCGGGTGTACAGGACTGACTGCAGCTCCTGAACTTCCTGCTGTTGAACTGAAAGAAAAATGTTATTTGGCAATGTTTTCCGGGTGTACAGGACTGAGTGAAGCTCCTGAACTTCCTGCTGTTGAACTGAAAAAAAAATGTTATTTTTCAATGTTTTCGGAGTGTACAGGACTGAGTGAAGCTCCTGAACTTCCTGCTGTTGAACTGGCAGAATCATGCTATGATTCTATGTTTTTGGGCTGTACAGAGCTGAGAGAAGCCCCTGAACTGCCAGCTGTTGAACTGGCAGACATGTGTTATAGAGGGATGTTTTCAGGGTGTACAGGACTGCGTGAAGCTCCTGAACTTTCTGCTGTTGATCTGGCTGATG
>JAZRYV010000100.1:0-1278 GCA_045600925.1 Spirochaetota bacterium | reverse complement strand
GAATAAAAGTTAATTTATTTGTCTGTAAGAACTTGCTATTAGTGTGAATAAGAGCATATATACACATACCGAAAGGGAGGCAGGTAAATGCTTACAGACAAAAAAATTAATGGCATGACATTCGCAGAGCTCGGAGAAGCCGTGCTTAAGGCAAGGACAGCCATTAAACAGGTCGGAAGAAATAACCTTTCAAAAGAAGATGTAAAGATTCTTGAGAATGAAATCAGACTTTGCAGAGAAGAAAGAATGAGAAGATGGAATGCACTTTTCATAAACAACGCAAAGCTTAATGCTGCAGGAGTATTCAATGACTGAAAAGATTAAAAAGCAGATTATGGCAATCAGGGATTGCGGAGAGACAAATATGCTGGACTCAAATATGGTTCAGGTTATAGCAGACCGTGAAGGTTTTTATGAACTGGTTGTTTATATTGAGGAAAACAGGAAGGCTTATTTCCGCTTCATAATGACGGGAGAAGAAAGCTGAGAAAAGCAGCCGAAGGGCTGCTTTTCAGTGTAAAAAAATAGTTAATTTATTTTGTCATATAGACTTGATAATAGTGTGTATAAGAGCAATATATACACTACAAGGTTGATACACAGCCTTGCAAGGAGAAAAAAGATGACAAACAAAGAGCTTAAAAGACGGATTTTCCTGAAGGCGGCAAAAGACTACAGAGAAAGCAGAATACAGAAGGTTCTGAAAGCAAACAGAGCATACACAAGGGAACAGGCTGAACGGATGACAGACAGGCAGATAAGCCTTATAACAGCAGCCTGCACGGTTGAAGACTGAACAACAGAAAACTACAAAGTCGGGGCTTCCTTAGGGAAGCCTGTTTTTTACAGGAATAACATGGCAGGAAAATTCAGATACAGACCTACAAGGTTCAAGGCGGATGATTCTGCCTACAGCAAACAGAAGGCAGACATAGCCGTCGGCTTCATAGAGCACCTGTGCCATACCAAGGGAACATGGAATGGAAGAAAGTTTACTCTTCTTCCGTGGCAGGAACAGATAATACGAGACCTTTTCGGAATAATAAAACCAAACGGTTACAGACAGTTCAATACGGCATACATAGAGATACCGAAGAAGAACGGCAAATCAGAACTGGCTGCAGCCGTTGCACTGTTTCTCACGTGCGGTGACTTTGAGGAAAGGGCGGAAGTATACGGCTGTGCCGCAGACAGGCAACAGGCGTCGATTGTTTTTGAAGTGGCAGCCGATATGGTGAGGATGTGTCCGGAGCTTAACCGAAGGGTTAAGATACTGGC
>JAZRYV010000099.1:0-2403 GCA_045600925.1 Spirochaetota bacterium | reverse complement strand
TTTGAAACTGCTGTTCCTTTCCTCTTTTTAATTAGTTTGTTTTCGGAGAAAATGTGACAGCTTTTTTACACAGCCCAGTTTCGTTTATGAAAAATCTGTTTTTTGTGTGTAAAATATCATCTGTAATTTATTTGACTTCCTGCCTTTTCTCTTTATATGACAGCAGACATAACACAATCACTGTTTCACGGAGGATGCTGTGCAGAATATTCCTGATTTGTTTAATAATCTCAGAACCGGTACCGGGTTCGATGTCCATGCCTTTGCCCCAGACAGGGATCTTATTCTCGGCGGAGTGAAGCTGGATTATCCTCTGGGACTGGCCGGACATTCGGATGCAGATGTGCTGGTTCATGCCATAATGGATGCCATTCTGGGAGCAGCCGGTCTTGGTGATATAGGCAGGCTCTTTCCGGATACGGATGATGAATGGAAAGGGGCTGACAGTCTTAAACTGATGGAGAGAGTGAATTTACTTCTCAGGGAAAAGGGAGGATCCGTCATCAGTATTGATTCCGTTGTAATATGCCAGGCCCCGAAGATTGCACCGTTTACAGGCCAGATGAAGCAGAAAATTTCTGCTGTTCTGGGTCTTGCTGAGGACCGTATCGGCATAAAGGGAACCACAACTGAACATCTTGGATTTACAGGAAGAAAGGAAGGCATTGCCGTTCAGGCCTCTGCTCTTGTATGGATGGACAGAAAATGAAGATTTCCGATACAGGTGAATTTCCATTCATAGAAAGAATATCATCAGCCTTTAAGGACCTTGTTCCGAAAAATGTCATCGGTATAGGAGATGACTGTGCGGTCTTTTATTACGGTGATACTGCGGAAATCATTACAGCGGATATGCTGGTTGAAAACTCCCATTTTTATGCAGATGCCATCAGCCCCTTTGAGCTTGGATATAAGGCTCTTGCCGTTAATCTCAGTGATATTTCAGCCATGGGAGGAGTTCCGGAGGCTGTTTTTCTGTCTGCCGGGATTCCTGCCTGCACTTCCATGGAATGGCTGGATGAGTTTATCCGGGGATTCCGGGAACTTTCCGTTATGGAGAATGTTTCTCTCTGCGGAGGGGATACTGTGAATTCGGACAGAATTGTAATAAATGTTACTGTAAAGGGAAAATGTTCTGTCCGGAATCTTCATTTCAGGTCCATGGCAGCTGAGGGTGATGTGATCTTCTGTACAGGGAAACTGGGGGATTCAGCCGCAGGTTTCCGGCTTCTCCGTTCTGGAAAATGCTTATGCGAAAGGGACAGGCTCCTGATAAAGAGGCACCATCAGCCATCTCCGGAAACTGCCGCAGGAAAATGGCTTGGTGAACAGCCAGGTGTCCGGGCCATGATGGATATTTCCGACGGCATAGTATCAGATCTCTCTCATATTCTTAAGGCATCCGGGAAAGGAGCTGTTCTGAACACTGAAAACATTCCTGTATCAGAGGAACTGAAACAGGCTGCCGCAGAATACGGCTGGAATCCTCTGGAGACTGCACTTTTCGGCGGAGAGGATTACTGTCTTCTCTTTACTGCTGATGAATCACTGGCAGATAAATTATCTGCAGATTTTCTGAAACATTTTGGCAGACCTCTGTTCCCTGTTGGAAGAATCACTTCCGGAACAGGACTGTCTGTCAGGAATCATGGAATGCCTTTTATTCCTGAAGGAAGAATTTTTTCCCATTTTTAACAGAGGTACAGAATGAAAAAATATACAAAAGTGCTGAGTATAGCAGGTTCTGATTCCTGCGGTGGGGCAGGAATTCAGGCAGACATCAAGGCGGTTTCAGCCTGCGGATGCTATGCCATGACAGCAGTTACTGCTGTGACAGTTCAGAATACAGCCGGAGTTTTCGGCATACACGAAATACCGGCAGATATCGTTAAAGGACAGATTCTTGCAGTATACAGGGATCCTGGTGTGGATTCGGCCAAGACGGGGATGCTCAGCTCCGCAGCCATAATCAGTGCTGTGGCTGATTCCATTGAACAGGTTCATGAAAAGAAACTGGTTGTGGATCCGGTTATGGCCTCCACATCCGGCGCTGTTCTCCTGAATCCGGATGCAGATGATACCCTCATAAACAGGCTGTGTCCTCTGGCAGCACTGGTGACACCTAATATTCCGGAAGCAGAAATCATTCTGGGGAAAAAGATTTTTTCTGCTGATCAGATGGAGGACTGCGCCAGGGAGACTGCTGCAAAATGCAGGACTGCTGTTCTTCTGAAGGCAGGACATCTTTCCGGCAGATATTCTGCTGATGTACTGTATGATCCTTCCTCAGGAAAGATTTCCCTGTTTACGGAGTCAAGGGTGGACACACGGAACAGCCACGGTACAGGATGCACGCTGTCTGCAGCCATTGCGGCTTTCCTGGGAAAGGGGTGCTCTCTTTCT
>JAZRYV010000098.1:0-22902 GCA_045600925.1 Spirochaetota bacterium | reverse complement strand
TCTGATTTCACTGTGCAGAGGATTTTAGAAAACTGAAAAAGCCTGCCGTATGGCAGGCTTTTTTGTTCTCCTGAGGGAAAAAGTTATGGCTGCTGATATTGCTGTAATATGCCTGTATCTGCTTATTATTAATCTTACAGGTCTGTTTTCAGCCAGACCGGAAAATATGGATGATTACTTTCTGGGAGGAAAGAATGTCCCCTGGCCTCTTGCCTGTTTTTCAATTGTGGCTACTGAGACCAGCACACTGACTTTTATTTCCATTCCTGGACTGGCCTATGTTACAGGTCTGGGATTCCTTCAGGTTGCCCTTGGATATATTTTGGGAAGAATTCTGATTGCAGTTTTTTTCATTCCACAGTATTATGAAGGCAGGCTTCGTACAGTTTATGAATATCTGCAGATAAAATTCGGGCCTGCTCCAAGGATGGCAGTGTCTGTCCTGTTTCATATAACAAGAATCCTTGCTGATGCCATAAGGCTTTTTGCAACAGCAATTCCTGTGGCAATGCTGCTTGGATGGAACGACTACAGGCTGGCTGTAGTAATTCTTGGTGCAGCAACTGTATTCTACACCATTTCCGGAGGCATAAAATCTGTAGTGATCATTGATTCCATTCAGCTTTTCCTGTATCTCTTCTGTGCTGCAGCCGGAATAGTAATAATATGCAGTCTTACAGGATTTTCTTTCCCTGAAATTTTATCCTCAGTTCCAGCTGAAAAAATACGCATCTTTTCTTTTGACCTTCAGAATTTTTTCAGTGGATACAATGCTGTATCCGGCATCCTCTGCGGATGCATGCTTTCTATGGCATCCCACGGAACAGATCATCTTATGGTGCAGAGAATTCTTACATGCAGCAGTCCTTCCGCTGCCGGGAAGGCCATGATCTGGAGCGGAATTCTGGTGTTTGTTCAGTTCTTTCTTTTTCTTGTACTGGGAATCTGCATATGGCATCTTTTCGGAGGACGTACATTTGACCGTCCGGATGAGGTCATGCCTTATTTTATCATAAATACACTTCCTTCGGGCATGAGAGGTTTAATGATTGCAGGGCTTCTGTCTGCGGCCATGTCTTCCTTAAGCTCTACAGTAAATTCCATGGCAGCTTCCACCACCATGGATATTCTTAAGTTAGACAGAAATAATTTTTCAGGAAAGAAGAAGCTTAAGCTTTCACGGATGATTTCCTTCTTCTGGATGGTCATCATCGTAATTATTGCCTGTCTTTTAAATGACACAAAAAGTCCTCTTGTGGAACTGGGGCTGGGAATTTCATCCCTTATTTACGGAGGAGTTCTTGCTGTATTTTTCCAGGCAAGATTTTTCAGCCGGATGTCGGACAGGGCAGCAGTTGCCGGAATGACAGCCGGAATCATCTGTACAGTAGTATTTTCCCGTATTTTCAGTCTTTCCTGGACATGGTATATACCTGCAGGATTTCTCATCTCCATGACTGCAGGTATAGCCGGAGACAGATTTATCAGCAGAAAAAGAAATAAGCCTGAAAGGCCTGAATAGAATAAGCAGTTCGGAGATATACATGGAAAAATCAGTTAACCCTGTTTCTTTTATTACTGATCTCAAAACAGGAAAACAGTGTGAAGTTACAGTCGAGAACAATACACTTAACATGGGCAGCTGCTGCAGTCTGTTCCTGTGTAATCATCAGGACATGCTGGAGATTTTCTGCGGGGACATGTGCAGTATTGAAATTTCAGGATGCAGTGATGTAACAGTCTACTGTGACAGTGACTGCCGGGTAAAGATTCAGAGCCAGTGCGATATTGAAATTTTTGCCGGGGATAACTGCTCCTTTGTTTTTTCCGGACAGGGAAAGGGCGGAAGAATTGTCTGCGGCAGCGGCTGTACAATAAGCTGCTGGTCAGGTGTATATATTGAATGCGGCAGCAGCTGTAAAATAACATGTGAAAATGAATGCAGTATTGAATGCCGGAAAGCCTGCAGCATAAAAGGTCCTGCGGCAGACAAAGCTTTTTTCGTTCACTGTGAAGAGGACTGTTCCATAATCTGTGGCAGAAAAGCAAAGATAGACACCAAGGCTGCCTGCAGAATCACTCGTGTGGAATGATCAGTCCCCGCTCATGTACTGTTCCAGATAGGCAGTAAGGTCTCTGATATTCTGGCGTATCATGGTTTTGAATTCTGCAGGAATGTTCTGATCCAGAATTACCTGATAATAGTTCAGGGCATCCCGTACCTTTCTTTTTTTGATAAGCTCTTCTGCTTTTTCCAGCATGGGACTGTACCTGCTGAAGGAACTTTCCATCATTCCTGAAGTCCTTGAAATGGCTGAACTTCCGGACAGTTTTCCGAAATTATAGCTTACTTTCAGAATTGGAAGCTCCCGTTTGTATCTCTTCCCGGAGGCCAGCAGGTTCTTGTAAAACTCCTCCTCTTCCCGGTAGGATTTAAGCTGATCTTTTGAAAGCCAGCTTTCAGGACGGTCTTCTTTGCTGTCTCCCATGATTTTAAAGTGATCATCTATTGAGCTGTTCTTTTTGTCACTGATCAGCTGTTCATAGAGTTCTTCGTCGGAAAGTTCCTGGTCTGGAGATTCTGCACCGGAAGCAATGTTTTTCATCAGCTCATAGTCGTCTTCCCCCGGTTCCTCTGCAGGTCTGGCTGATGAAATTATATCCTGAAAAATTTCTTCATCTGTCGGTTCTCCCGGTGTTTCGCTGTCTGACGGTTCCGGCAGGTTCCCGAAATCTTCTTCCGGTTCAGCTTCCTGAGAGTCCGGAAGACTGTCCTGTGCTTCCGTGTCTGGAATTTCCTCCTGTTCCGGCAAAGCAGGAGCCTGTTCTGATTCCGGGATAGAAATGATTTCCTCCTGTTCCGGCAAAGCAGGAGCCTGTTCTGATTCCGTGACAGGAATAATATCCTCCTGCTGGGGCAGGGAAGGAGTCTGATCTGATTCAGGAACAGGAATAATATCCTCCTGCTGGGGCAGGGAAGGAGTCTGGTCAGATTCCGTGACAGGCTGAACAGCTTTTCTGTTCAGTCCGAAACTGTCCTCATGTGCCTTAAGTCTTTTTTCCAGTTCCTCAATGCGTTTTGTATTTTCTGCACGATCTGGTTCACTCTTCGCAGGAGCAGGAACCGGTGCAGATTCCTCTGCCTTTTTCTGTTCTTTAATGGTTCTGGAAAGATCCTCAAGCTGATTCTTAAGGTTCCTGATTTCTTCATCCTGCTTTTCTTTTTCCAGCTGCTGTCTTAGTTTTTCTTCCTGCTTCTTTATTTCATCCTGCTGGGTGTCCACAGCTTTGGTGAGAGCTTTTTCCAGCATCCGGTTGTCTTTCTCCAGGGAGTCAAGTCTCTCCTGAGTTTTTGCTTCACGGGCTTTGTCTTTTTTGTCCATTTCGGACATTATGCGTCTGGAAATGGCTTCTGCTGCTTCTTCCGGAGAAAGTTCAGGTTTTCGTTTTTCACGGGCCTTTAAAAGATTTTCTTTCTGGTAATCCCTTTCTGTCTCCAGAGCTTTCTTTTCATATTCACGGAGATATCTGATGTTGGAATCTATTTTGTCCCTGACATTAAGTTCACGGATGTTGCTTTTGACTCCCTTGTAAAGGGACAGTGCAGTGGCAAATTTTCCGCTTTCTGCATACAGTTCAGCATGACGGAGAGTTTTTGAAAACAGTCCGAAGCGTCCGCTGCTGTCCAGAATTTCATCAGCCATATAGGGAAGGCGGAAGGTGTCATCTATGGGAATATCCTGTACAGAGGGTGCAGTCGGAACTGAGGCTTTGGTTGGCTGTCCCTGTTTAGATGCTGCTGTCTGTTTTGCCGCAGTTTTCTGTACAGGTGCATGATCTTCAGGTTCAGGCCTGTCTGTTCCTGTCTGTTCCGGAACAGATGCATAAGAAGATGGCCGGCTGATGTTTTCTGCAGGGGCAGGAATTTCCTGCTTTTGAGACTGATCCTCAGGTACGGACCGGACCTCCCTGATTATTTCCCGTTCTTTGTCCGGAGTTTTTTTATCTCCAAGAACAAATACCCAGAAAAGAAGAACTGCAATAAAACCTGTTATAAAAATAAGAAAGTAAAACATCTGCCATTCCTGAAAATATTTTGCTGATTCTGTCTGCTTTTACTGAAAATGTCAAGTTTATTGTGGTCCTGATAAAACATACTTAAAAAAGCTTGAAATAAAAACTGCATGCATCAAAAATATCAGCAGGAGTTTAAGAATGGCACAGAAGAAAACAGCTGCAGGAAAAAAGGCAAAAAACGGTACAGTGAAAAGAACAGCAAAGACCCCGTCAAAATCAAGAGCTGAAAAGCCCTCATCCATGAAATCTGCATCTGCCGGAAACGTTTCCGGGAAGAACAGAGCTCTGCTTGTTCTTGTAATACTTGTCCTTGTAACAGTAATCGCTTTTCTGCTGCTGCAGAAACCGTCTGACAGCGGAAAAAACGAAAAAACAGAACCAGGTAAAACATCCGTGCAGATTTTCCCGCCGGCAGAAAAAACTGCAGACAGTGATCGGAAATCCGGACAGAATACCTCACATGGAAAAGAAGAAAAAACTGTCAGCTCAAAGAATGAAGAGGCAGTTTCTGAAAAAACAGCAGTTAATGTCTGGTTTCTTCAGTTCAATGAAAAAACCGAAAAAATATCTCTTGTTCCAGCGAAAAGAACAGTGTCATCAGCATCAGTCCTGAAGGAAACAATGCAGGCGCTGTTTGCTGGTCCAACATCCTATGAATCTGGCAGAGATATTATTACTGCTCTTCCGACGGGAATGAAGCCGGGAAATGTAAAGATACAGAACAGAACTGCCTGGGTGGATCTGCCTTCCGCTCTGGAATACGGAGCAGACGGAGACATTCTCATGAACAGGATAGATCAGATTGTCTACACAGCGACTCAGTTTGATGATGTGGACAGTGTCATGATAACTATTGACGGGAAAAGAAAATCCTCTCTGGGCAGCGACGGACTGTCCATTCAGGGACCGTTGAAAAGACAGAGGTAAATATGGAAAGATACGAAGTGGAAGTTAAAGCCTGGTGCAGTGATCACAGTAAAATGGCAGAGCTGCTGGAAAAGAAAGGAGCTGAGATGACTGGCCGTGAAGAGGAAGATGATGTTTATTTTAATCATCCTTCAAGGGATTTTAAAAAGACAGATGAAGCTCTGCGCATAAGAAAAGCCGGCGATAAAACCATTCTTACATACAAGGGACCAAAGCTTTCCGGACAGGTTAAGTCCAGGACAGAGCTGGAAACAGAGGTAAAGGACTTTGACTGCATGTGTGCTGTCCTTTTGTCCCTTGGTTTTGTAAAAAGCGGATCTGTGTTCAAGACCAGAACTGTTTACAGGCTTGGAGATACGGAGTTCTGTCTGGATTTTGTCAGGGATCTGGGTTCCTTTGTGGAGATCGAAAAGACTGGTCAGGACAGAGGCAGGCTGGAAAAAGAGGTGGCAGCTCTTGCAGAGGATTTTGGCCTGGAAAATATTGAGAAACGCTCATATCTGGAACTTGTGCTTTTAAAGGCAAGGGCACCATTCTGAAATAATAAATAAAAGGGAGATATTATGATAAGAGACTACAGAGTAATAGATTTTCATGTTCATACAGGAACGGACAGCAATTACAATCCATGGGTTATTGATTTTTTTAAGGATGCCAATGAGACCTACAGGGATAATTTTGTTCACACCATGGCAGCTGCAGATGTTAGAAAGCATATGGAAGAGCAGGGAGTTGAAAAGGCTGTGACACTTGCGGAGTACAATCCTGTTTCCAGCGGAACAGTAACCAATGAGTATCTTGCAGATTTCTGCAGAGGACAGGAGGATTTTTTTATTCCAATGGGATCTCTGAATTTTAACAGTTATGTCCCGCTGTACGAACAGGCCAGATATGCAGTGGAAAAACTGGGTATGAAGGGATTTAAACTTCTTCCTTCCTATGCTCATTTTTATCCTGATGATCCCCGTCTTTTCCCGGTATATAAATATGCACAGGATGCAGGTCTGCCTGTAATGTTCCATACAGGGACATCGGTCTTCCGTGGAACTCTTGTAAAATATGCTGATCCACTGCTGTGGGATACGGTGGCAGAAACTTTTCCTGAACTTAAAATCCTTCTGGAACACGGAGGAAGATCTTTTTGGTACGACAGGGCTGCGTGGATGCTTATGCGTCACAAAAATGTATATATAGGATGTGCAGGCATTCCTGCAAAGCATCTGAAACTTCATTTTCCTAAACTGGAAGAATATTCTGACAGATTTATTTTCGGAAGTGACTGGCCGGGCATTTCCGGAATAAGAACAATGGCTGAAAAAATAATGGATCTGCCGTATTCAAGGGAAGTGAAGGAAAAAATTCTGTATTACAATGCACTTTCAGTGCTTAATATGAAGCAGACCTGGTGACATTAAAGAATATGGCAGAACATCTGATTAAAACTGAACGTTTAAGAATCCACACTGCATCTCTGGAAGAAATGGAAAAATTCACTGCTGAGCAGACTGATGATATACTGAAAACTGCATATGCAGAAATGCTTGAAGGTGCAGTAAAACATCCGGATCAGTGGGAGTGGTATGCCGTATGGATGACTGAGCTGTCCGATGGAACTCATATCGGAGAGATGTGTTTCAAAGGTCTGAACGAAGACGGTTCTGTCGAAATCGGATGCGGAATTTCACAAGGGTATCAGGGACAGGGATATGCAGAGGAGGCTGTAAAGGCAGCAGTTAAATGGGCATTAGGCAGACCCGGTGTATCCTGTGTCACAGCAGAAACAGATGCAGGAAACATGCCGTCGCTTAGACTGCTGCAGAAATGCGGATTCATAAGAACAGGAAAAAACGGGAAGGAAGGACCGGTTTTTATCTGCCGGACGACGGGCAGCCTGAACAGGTAATAATAAGTAAAATAATGAAAAAAAACAATGAATGAAAACAGTATAATAATTCGTCAGGAGAAAAAAGAAGAATACAGGGAAGTGGAAAACCTGGTAAGGGAATCATTCTGGAATGTTTACCGTCCCGGATGTCTGGAACACTATGTACTGAAGTGTCTCAGAAATGATCCGGATTTTGTCCCTGAGCTGGATTTTGTAATGGTAAAGGACAGCAGGATTATAGGACAGAATATTTTTGTGAGAGCTGTCATTAAATCTGATGACGGAAGGGATATTCCGATTATGACCATGGGGCCGATATGCATTTCACCGGAGCTTAAGCACAGAGGTTACGGGAAAATGCTTCTGGATTATTCCCTGGAAAAAGCTGCTGCAGCTGGATGCGGTGCATTATGCTTTGAAGGCAGCATTGAGTTCTACGGCAGGAGCGGATTTAAGTATGCATCTGAATACGGCATTCGCTATCATGGACTGGCTGAAGGAGAAGATGCATCATTCTTTCTCTGCCGGGAACTGATTCCGGGATGGCTTGAGGGAATAACAGGCGAGTATGCCACACCAGCAGGATATTTTGTTGATGAGGCAGAGGCTGAAGAATTTGACAGACAGTTCCCTGCAAAGGAAAAGCTGAAGCTTCCCGGACAGATCTTTTAATACGGAATAAATTACCTGTGAGGCAGGCATATTCTGCCGTACAGACCTTTTATCCGGCGGTCTGTCAGGAACAAGGCACAGGGTAAAAAGAAGAGGCGTGCATAGCACGCCTCTTCTTTTTACCCTGCGCTTTCAGATTATCTCAGTGTGAAACCTTTTCCTGCCAGATCAGAAATGATTTTTTTCTGAACAGATTCGATTTCTTCAGCTGTAAGTGTATGATCCTCTGCTGCAAAGATTACACGGAAAGAAACGGATTTCTTTCCTTTTTCCAGCTGCTCTCCCTGATAGACGCTGATTACTTCAACGGAGGAGATCAGTTTCCGGCTGCTCTTTGCAATGATCTCGGAAATATCGGAGGCATGAACGAATTCATCTGCCACAACGGATATTTCAAAGGGAACTTCCGGAAATCTCTGAAGTTCCTTAAACATTACTTCCTCTTTCTTTGCCTCAAAAAGTTTTGTTATGCTCAGATCAAAGAGAACAGCAGATCCTCTGATTTCAAAATCTGCAGCTGTTTTTGGATGCAGTTCAAAAATCATTCCAAGCTGTGTGCCGTCAGCCTCAACCGTCACTGATCTTCCCGGATGAGCATACGGCGGAAGATTTTCAGATGCCGGTTTAAGATGAACTTTTTTCAGATGGAGTTTCCCCAGCAGGGAAGCAACAATGTTCTTGCCTGCGTAGAATATTGGACTGTCTGTTTTCTTTGCAAAAACTGCACCTGTAAGCATTCTTTCTTCGCCGATAAGGTCCTTTGACATCCTGTCCGCTTTCATGTGAACACGGTTCATTTCGTAAATGGAGAATTCGTCAAAATTTTTCTGATTCAGCTGTATATCCTTAAGGATGTTTGGAATCAGAGTTTTGCTGAGACGGTCTGCTTCCTTTGACAGAGGATTTTTCAGTCTCAGTTCGCTGTCGTCAAAAATTCCCAGAAGTTTAAGCGCAGCTTCTCCCACGAAGGAATATCCGTTCACTTCTGTCATTCCTTCATCTCTGCTGAGAATTTCCTTTACGGATCTTTCAAAATAGCGCATTTCATTTCTTGCCGGAGGCAGACAGGGAACAAGAGGAGGTCTGGACTGGATGTTGTCATAGCCGAAGACACGTCCAACTTCTTCAACGATGTCTGCCGGAATGGTAACATCCTTTGTTGACCTGTACATGGGAACTCCTATGGTAAGAGCGTGGCCGTCAGCCTTGACTTTAAAATCAAGAGATGTCAGAATGCTGATGATTTTCTCGTCGGAAAGATCCTCTCCGAGCTGCTGCCTTATGGTATCTGTGGAAATTGAAATGGTAACAGCTTCCTGTTTTTTAGGGTACACATCTACGATTCCTGTGGCAGCAGCTGCATCAGGACAGCACTCTTTTATAAGCTCCCAGCAGCGGAGAAGGGCAGCCTTTGTAATCTCCGGTGTCAGTGTCTTTTCAAAACGCATTGCAGCTTCTGTTCGGTTATTGTATCTTGCTGCTGTTTTTCTCACATTAACAGGATTAAATGTTGCAGCTTCCAGAATTATTTCTGAAGTGCTGTCCTCAATATCGCTGTTTTCTCCTCCCATAACTCCTGCAAGTGCAACAGGCCCGGAAGCATCGGCAATTACAATGTCTTCTTCCATAAGCTCATGTTTTACCCCGTCAAGGGTTGTGACAGGTTCCCCTTTCTCAGCCATACGGACAGTGATGGTGTTCCCGTGAAGTTTTGCAGTGTCAAAGGCATGGAGCGGTTCTCCGATTTCTGCCATGACATAGTTTGTAATATCAACAATGTTGCTGATGGGTCTCATTCCTATTGCAGAAAGCCTTGCTTTAAGCCACTGCGGAGATTCGGCAGTTTTTATGCCTCTGATCTTCAGTGCGCTGTAACGGAGACATGCCTCGGTCTTTACATTTATATTCAGTTCATCAGTTCCGTTCAGTTCCTTTTCCAGGTCGTATTTTACCGGATCCCTGAATGGGCGTCCCAGTACTGCCGCAACTTCACGTGCAAAACCTGTATGTCCCCAGAGATCCGGTCTGTGTGTAATGGATTTGTTGTCGATTTCGAAACGGACATCGTACCAGTCCGGGAACAGCCTGCTTAAAGGAATGCCGGGCTTTGTGTCAGGAGGAAGTATCATGATGCCGGAATGGTCATCAGAAAAGCCCAGCTCTTTTTCTGAACAGAGCATGCCGTTGGATTCCTGTCCTCTGATTTTTGATTTTTTGATTACAAAGTCCTTTGAGAAAACTGTTCCCACCTTTGCCAGAGCTACAATATCTCCTGTCTTGTGGTTCGGTGCTCCGCATACGACTTTTGTGATCTGTCCGTCTCCTGCATCCAGTTCCACCAGTGTGAGGTGATCCGAATCCGGATGAGGTTTTTTATCCAGAATTTTTGCTGTTACAGTTGTGTTCAGATGGCCGTTCACATATTCCACTGATTCTATTTCTGCAGAAGCCATGGTAATTTTCAGTGCAAGATCTTCAGGATTTATATCGCTGATGTCCACCATCTGTGAAAGTATATTTGATGATATCCACATTTTAGTTCTCCTTAGAATTGATTGAGAAAACGGATGTCACCGCTGAGGAAGTGGCGGATGTCTGTTATTCCGTATCTCATCATGATGAGTCTGTTAAGACCAAGACCGAAGGCAAAGCCTGACCATTTGTCAGGATCGATTCCGCCGAAACGGAGAACATTCGGATGAATCAGTCCGCAGGGCAGAAGTTCCAGCCATCCAGTTCCCTTGCATACGCTGCATCCTTTTCCACCGCAGATAAGGCAGTTTATGTCCAGCTCAAAGCCAGGCTCAACAAAGGGGAAGTATCCGGGACGGAGTCTTACCTTTACATCCTGTTTGAAAACTTCCCGCAGCAGTTCTCTCATAACATATATCAGGTTTGCAACAGAGATGTTTTTATCAACCATCATTCCTTCAACCTGGTAGAAAGTGTTTTCGTGGGAAGCGTCTGTGGATTCATACCGGAAAACACGGCCCGGACCTACAACCTTGAAAGGAGGTTCCATTTTTTCCATTCCGCGGATCTGAATGGCTGATGTATGGGTGCGGAGAAGATTGCCGTCCTCTGTCCAGAATGTATCCTGCATGTCTCTGGCAGGGTGATGTTTTGGAATGTTCAGTGCTTCAAAGTTGTAGTATTCAAGTTCAGCTTCCGGTCCGTCAAGGATCTCAAAGCCCATGGATGTGAAGATATCCTCTATTTCATACTGCATTTTTGAGATGGGATGAATATGTCCTCCAGGTTTAATAATGGTGGACTGAGGTGCATTCAGGGAAACATCGATCCATTCTTTTCTGATCATGCTGTCAATGGCAGCATTTTCCAGTTCTTCTTTTTTCCTGTCTATTTTTTCGTCCAGAAGGGCCTTTATTTCGTTGGAATATTTTCCTGTTTCGGCTCTTTCCTCCGGGGAAAGGGTTCCCAGTGTTCTCAGAATGGCAGTAAGTTCACCTTTTCTGCCCAGAACCCGTACTCTTACGGCGTCCAGTTCACCTGCAGAAGCAGATTCCTCAATGGCTTTCAGAGCAGAATCTTTTATCTTGTCAAGCTCAACCTTCATGTGAGTTCCTCTTTAATATACAGACTTTGCCTGTTTTATTTTATGCAATTATCCTTCACTTGTCTAAAAAGTCAAATATATTTGTCAGGCTGATGACACTGCAGTGTCCATAATTTTATCTGCTTTCTGTCATCTGCCGATGCAGTCTGCCAGTATCAGGTGCAGATTCCCTGTTCATTCAGTACCGGTATTTTTAATTTTTACGGAATTTACAGAATAAAACATTATGCTTTAAGCAGAAGACTGCTATATGAAAAAATTTAAATTTTTTTAAAAAGAAACAGATAAATTTGCATTTTCATAAAATTTTTATTATATTATAAGCATAAGAAAAAAATAATTATACAAAGGAGTTTATTATATGAAAAAACTTATAATGATACTTATGGCTTCAGTTCTTGTTTTCGGACTGATTTCCTGTGATTCAGATGATGCCGAAAATCCATACCTTACATTTAAAGGTGCAGGACCTTTTTCCATAAAAGTGGATTCTCACGGCTGGAGCGGGACAGTTGAATTTTCCAAAGATGCAGAAACATGGGAACCATGGTTCGGAGAAGAAGTGAATGCAGAGCCGTTGTCAGATGGCAGCTGCTGTCTGTATTTCAGAGGAACAGGAAATTCCAGAATTGCAGGAAATTATGACAGCCGCTGGCAGATTACAGAAGGAACAGCAGGCTGTTACGGAAACATAATGACACTTCTGAATTATGAAAATCCGGATAATGCGAAGATGGATCCACACTGTTATGAAACTATGTTTGTCAACTGTTCAGGACTGACATCCGCTCCTGAACTTCCTGCAGAAACTCTGGCTGAATCCTGTTATGCATATATGTTTTATAACTGTTCAGGGCTGAGATCCGCCCCAAAACTCCCTGCCATGAATCTTGCTGAATTATGTTATACATATATGTTTTATAACTGTTCAGGGCTGAGATCCGCCCCGAAACTCCCTGCTGAGAAACTGTTTAAATCATGTTATTCAAATATGTTTTACGGCTGTACAGGGCTGAAAAGTGTTCCTGTCCTGCCTGCCAAAAGTCTGGCTGATTTCTGTTATTTTGAAATGTTTGAAAGCTGCACTTCTCTTAAAATCAACAATACAGGAGCCGGTACACTGTTCCTGAGAATGCCGTCAGATATACCTGAAGGTGCAGTTTCTTATATGTTTAACGGAACAGGAGGAAGCTATAAAGATGCTCCTTGTGCCGGCGGAGTATATTATTACGAATAATTCTCGTTAACTCAGGCCCCGGAGGTCGTCCGGGGCCTTTTGCCTTCCGCTTAAGCAGTACACAGGCCGGAGCCGGTTCGCAGCCCGCACCGACTTGGCCGAGCCGTTTTGGCTAAAAATTATTCCAATAAAATGGGGTCAGAACAGACCATACGTCTCTGCTATAGAATTATTACATGGATGTACAGAGTTCCGACCGATCCGTTCAGGCCAAACGGCAGTGACGTCATAAACTTTTTGATTTAAAGAATACAGAAGGTCTCTGCATCCGGAGTTTTCAGCACAGGTACGATGACCCGCCCCGCAGGGCACTGTGGCGACGGATTCACGTAAGTGTTTGTAAAACCTTTTTTTTAAAGAAAGATGAAATTTTATGGAATACATAAAAAGTGTCATGTGTTTTCTGTCTGCGTAACAGGCAGTCAGAAAAGGTTGACAGAAATATACTTCTCTGTTAGAGCTTACAGTCTTTAAAGGAGCAGAATTTTGTACAGAATAGATCTTCATACTCATTCAACAGCTTCTGACGGCATATACTCACCGGAGGAACTGGTTGCATTTGCAGAAAAAAACAATGTCAGGGTTCTTGCCCTTTCCGACCATGATACAGTGGACGGAATAGATGAGGCACTGGCTGCATCCGCAGGACGCAGCATAAAGGTGATTCCGGCCCTGGAGTTCAGCATTCAGTACGACAGAGGGACATTTCATCTTGTGGGAATGTTTATTGACCATAAAAATCCTGTGCTTCTGGAACGGCTTAAATATTTTGCAGACAAAAGAGAGACCAGGGCAGTAAAGATGGTGGAGGACCTCCAGAAGCATGGAATAGACATTTCTCTGGAGGAAGTAACTGCAGAAGCAAAGGGCGGTGTTCTGGGCAAGCCCCATGTGGCCAGGGTTCTTGTCCGGAGAGGATATTCTCCGGATGTGAAGTCTGTTTTTTCCAGCTATCTGGAAGAGGGAAAGCCTGGTTTTGTTCCGAAGGAAAAAATAAGTTTCCGGGAGGCTCTGGATCTTATCCTTCTTTCCGGAGGCATATCTGTTCTGGCCCATCCTGCCAGCCTTGAACTTGAACCGGAAGCCATGAACCGGTTCATTGCAGAACTGAAGGAAGAAGGTCTGGACGGAATCGAAGTCTATGCTGAAATGCATGATGCGGAAGCCAGAAAATTCTATCTTGAAGCTGCAGAAAAGAACGGTCTTCTGGTGTCCGGAGGAAGTGATTTTCACGGTGACAAAAAGGAAATTATAGGCTTCTGCAGACCTGATCAGCCTGTTCCTCCTGAACTTTTTGAAACTCTTGAAAACTTCAGAAAACGGAAATTCGGGAAATAAACAGCAGAAATAAAAAATTATTGCAAAAAAACTGATAAAAATAAAAAAATTCACAGAAATGTGACATAATATTTTAAATTTTTACGTTTAATTACGTATTCCATATAGAGACTTTTTACAAAAACAAATGAGGTACTTATGGCAGAAACAAAAGCACAGAAAGAAAAGGATCAGAAGGAGCTGAATCAGAAAAATCAGGCCCTTGATTCTGCAATCATGCAGATAGAAAAACAGTTCGGAAAAGGCTCTATTATGCGTCTGGGTGACGATACTGCAAAACAGCAGATACCGGCTATTTCCACAGGATCCCTGGAGCTTGATGTGGCTCTTGGAATCGGGGGTATTCCCAGAGGACGTATTGTTGAAATTTTCGGCCCTGAATCATCAGGCAAGACAACACTTACACTTCATATGATTGCCGAAGCCCAGAAAAACGGAGGTGTTGCAGCCTTTATTGATGCTGAACATGCCCTTGATCCGGTTTATGCAAAAAAACTTGGCGTAAAAACAGAGGATCTTCTTGTATCCCAGCCGGATACAGGAGAGGAGGCTCTTGAAATCACGGAATCTCTCGTCCGCTCCGGTGCTGTTGATATTATAGTTGTTGACTCTGTTGCTGCTCTGGTTCCAAAGGCTGAAATAGAAGGTGACATGGGAGATGCACACATGGGACTTCAGGCCCGTCTTATGAGTCAGGCTCTCAGAAAGCTTACAGGAATCATTTCAAAATCCATGACTTCCGTAATCTTCATCAATCAGATCCGCTACAAGATCGGTGTTATGTTCGGTTCTCCTGAAACGACAACCGGAGGGAATGCCCTTAAATTCTATGCATCAGTCCGTCTGGATATCCGCAGAATAGAAACTCTCAAATCCGGAGAGGATGCCACAGGAAACAGAGTCCGTGTAAAGGTTGTAAAGAACAAGGTTGCTCCGCCTTTCAGAATAGCCGAGTTCGACATCATGTACAGCAGCGGAATTTCCCGTGCAGGCGGAATACTTGATATGGGTGTCAAGTTTGACATCATCCACAAGGCCGGAACATGGTTCTCCTACAATGATGATCGGATAGGTCAGGGAAGGGAGAATGTTAAGAGATATCTGGAGGAAAATCCTGCAGTAGCTGAGGAGATCGAAAAAAAGATTATGGCTCAGATAGGCGTTAACAGTCAGGCTGACGGCACTCTTCCTGCAGAAAATATTTCCGGAGATGAAGGACCTGAGCCTGAATTTTAATCAGACATTTACCGGGAAGCGGTTTTGCAGCAGCTTTCCGGTAAAACATATAACTAAACAGCCGGAATAAACTAAACGATTATGGACAAGAAAAATCTAAGGGACATTCAGTCAGAACCGGATGACAGAAATCTTCCCATCAACAGGGTGGGAGTAAAGGACATATCCTATCCGGTTGTGGTGCTGGACAGAACCGACGGTTTTCAGCATACTGTTGCAAGGGTGAACATGTATGTAAATCTTCCCCATCAGTTCAGGGGAACTCACATGAGCAGATTCATCGAAATACTGAACCGTCACAGGTCCGGCATCAGCACATCAAATATACGGGAAATTTTAAAGGACATGCTGGCTGAACTCAGTGCAGACCAGGCTCACTTTGAAATAGAATTTCCATATTTTATAACGAAGGAGGCTCCTGTTTCAAAGGAGCCTGCCAAAATGGAATACACATGCATCCTTTCCTCCAGCTCCGATAAGGATTATTACACACTGGAAGTCCGTGTGCCTGTTCTTTCCCTGTGTCCCTGTTCAAAGGAAATTTCCAGATACGGAGCTCATAACCAGAGATCCGTTCTTTCAGTAAAGATTAATGCTAAGGAAAAAATCTGGATTGAGGATGTGGTGGAGGTAGCGGAAAAATCAGCCAGTTCCGATATCTATTTCATTCTGGAAAGGGAAGATGAAAAATTTATTACAGAAAAGTCCTATGAAAACCCTGTTTTCGTAGAGGATATTGTAAGAAATGCAGCACAGCAGCTGCAGAAGATGAACGGAGTTCTGTGGTTTTCTGTGGAATCTGAAAACATGGAATCCATACACAACCATTCTGCCTATGCGCAGATTGAGATGACTCTTCGTCACTGCTGATTTTACAGAAAATTATATTCCATAATAAAAGGAGATAAAGAATGAGATTTTTTTATGTTTTGTCTGTCATGATGGCGGCAGTGCTGTTATCATCAGGATGCAAAATGGACAGTGACGTTCTTGCTTCCTGGAATGAGGGAAAAATAACCAGGGGGGATTTCAGGGAATATCTGGAAATCAGAAAAATTCCGGAAAAATCTGTGTTTTCTTCCATTGATTCACAGAAAGGCAGATTAAGACAGATTGCCGTTGAAAAAATGACTGTTCAGAAGGCAGTGGATTCCGGACTGGACAGATCAGCTGATTACATTAAATTTACAGATTTCAACAGAAAAGCCTTTATGTCGGAAAGCTTTAAAAAGCATCTCTATGAAACTTCGCCTTTTGAAGAGGAAGCAGTCAGGGTTTCCGTCATAAGACTGAAAGTCCGTCAGGCTGTTCCTGGAAAGAACGGTGCAAAGAATTATGCAGATGAGAAAGCTCAGACTGCTGAAAAGCTTCAGCAGGCACAGCAGATTATGGATAAAATCACTGCAGGACTCTCCTTTGAATCCGCTGCAGAGGAAAGTTCTGAGGATGTGTCCAGAAAGAAGGGCGGGGATCTTGGATTTATAACAAGAAAATCCAGGGAAGCAGATTTTACGGATCTGGTCTTCTCAATGAATGAAGGAGAAATAAAGGGACCTGTAAAGCTCAGCAGCGGAGTCTATATAATAAAGCTGACAGAGAAGTCTGTTCTTACGGATAAAAACATATCTTCTGCTGTAAAGGACGAAAAGGATGCAAAAAGACTTTCTGCACATCTGAGAGCCGAAGGAGCACGGAAAAAGATTGATGAACTTAAGCATGCAGATGATGTTTCGGACAGAATCAGTTCTGCAAAGTTTTCAAAGCCGGATGATGTTCTCTTCAGTGTGGCCGATAATGTTTTCCGTGTTCAGGATCTGAACGATATTCTGAGAATTCTTGAAACGGTCTTTGATTCCGGAAAACTGACGGATGACAGAAAAGCAGAACTGGCAGAAGCCTTCATGGAAAGGGAGATCCTTTACAGGGCAGCTGCTGCTCAGGGGATGGATAAGGATCCTCAGATTTCAGCTCAGTGGAATGCCATCTGTTCCAGTATCCTTGCAGCCTTCTACAGAAACATAAACGTATTTGCTGATGTTGAGGTAACTGAATCCATGATAAGGAAGGAATATGCTTCATATGTAAAATCCTATAACGAAATGAAAAACAGCAGGATGAAACAGAAGGGATTCAGAAAAGCAGATCTGCCGAAACTGGAAAGCTATGAAGAAATGAAAGGCCAGATCCGTCAGTACTTCGCCGGAAATCAGAAGGCGGAAAAGAACAGAAAATTCGAGGAACAGCTTCTGGAGCAGTCAGGCTTTACAGTCAATGAAGACCAGCTGGTAAAAAGTGAAACTGAACCGAAACCAGACACTGCCGGAAAACAGCCGAAATCTGCACAGGACAGGGGATCTGAGCCGGATGAAAAACAGGCTCCGGCAGAAAAGCCCGGGAAATAATCTGTTATGAGCATTAAAAAAGGCTGTCAGACAGAGCAGACAGCCTTTTTTATATGACATCTTTGCTGAAAATATCGCAGCTGAAAAGAAAATCTGTCTCTGGTTCAGTTGACAGAACATGTAGGCGGGCATATCTTCTGAGCCCGGAAATCAACTGCAGCTCCGTCAATGACCATTTCAGTCATGGTTTCCACATCTGCCCCGAAATCCCTGGCAGATTCCATGTAAAAACTTATTATTGCCTGCATCCTCCGTACGGCGTCATTTCTGCTGCTGCCGTAGCAGTTTATGTCCAGCTCAGGACAGTTTGCAACAAATTCACTGCCTCTGGAAGAGAGTGTGACAGATATTTTCATGTAGATTCCTCTGTAATGTTTTAAGGAAATGCCGGTTCTGTCGAGAATCTGCGTGACAGCAGTGTCTGCAGATTGTATGGTTTATAGTCATACGGTCTGATACGGCAACAGGCTGAGTAATCAGCGATTTCCTGAATATATTATCGTCATGTCTCTAAAAGCTGTTTACAATTTCACGGCTGTCATTTTTATGTTTCCTGCAGGAGAACAGAATGAAAAAGGAAAGAAGCTCTGTTTTTTCAAATATAACTCTGGGAATTCAGTTTGCTGTTATAATGGTGATTTTTGTCTACGGGGGCTACAGACTGGACCTTTATATGCAGATGACTCCGGTGTTCGTTTCACTGGGGGCTGCAGCGGGCATGGGAACAGGGCTGTATAATCTGCTTCATGAACTGAAAAGAATGGAAAAAATGAAGAATGAGCAGAAAGAAGCGGGAAAAAAGAACCGGGACATAAAATGGAACTGACCGGACGGAATGGAGAAAAAGTTTTAATATGCCGGAAAAAAAGTATTTACAAAAAGGGTCTATGTTGCTGAAGTAGATTAATTAAAACCGGCAGGGACTCTGTACCTTGCCTCCGGTTGTACAGTTCAGGGGGATATCCGCTATGCTTCATCTGATGAACTTTCTTAATTCCATAGTAAGTTCAGCCGAATCTCACGGCGAAGAATCAGTTTCTGATGTTGTAATGCATCATATTACAGACCATGTTATTACAGATGGTTTTATCGGCCGCATAAATGAAACATTTCTCAGTGAAAAGCTCTTTGGTATTTTCGATATGAGAATAACCAAATGGGTACTCATGCTCTGGATTGCAATGCTTCTCTGTATTGTAATCTTTATACCTCTTGCACATAAGATTAAAAAGAGTCCCATGGGCTCCAAATCCAGATGGGTCAATATGTGGGAAGCCCTTATCGGTTTTGTTCATGATGATATTGTAGGGGCCAATTTTCACGGAACAGCAGCATCCAAGGCAATGCCTTATTTTGCAACACTGTTCTTCTTTATTCTGATTGCAAACTATCTTGGTCTGATTCCTGGCTCTGCAACAGCAACAGGAAATCTTGCAGTTACAGGAGCTCTTGCGGTTTTCACTCTGCTTCTTATTTTTGGAGTTGGCCTTGTAAAGCAGGGGCCTAAGTATCTGTTTAACGGATTTGTTCCCGGCGGACTTCCTGTTCTTCTTTTTCCTCTTCTGTGGATTCTTGAGTTTGTAGGAATTCTCATTAAGCCTTTCTCTCTCATGATCCGACTTTTTGCAAACATGACTGCAGGTCACATAGTTATTATTGCATTTATATTCCTGGTAATGATGTTTCAGAGTGCATGGGTGGGCATAGGTTCCGTTGTGGGATCTCTTATGATCTATCTTCTGGAGCTTCTGGTGGCCTTTATCCAGGCATATATTTTTACAACGCTTTCTGCAATGTTTATTGCAGATTCAATGCATCATCATTAAAAAGGTGCAGGTCTCTTATTAAACAGTATCAATTTCGTTTTATTTATAAAACGGTTGATTATAAAAGAACAATTAATTTCTAACAGGAGGATTCTCGTGGAATTCTATTTAGGTCTTTCTTACCTTGGTGCTGGTCTCGGTGCTGGCCTTGCAGTTATCGGTGCAGGTCTTGGAATTGGAAAACTTGCTGCTTCTGCTCTTGAAGGAATGGCTCGTCAGCCGGAAATGGGCGGCGACATCAGAACAACAATGATCATTGCTGCAGCTCTTATCGAAGGTTTTACTTTCTTTGCTCTGGTTGTTACAATTCTGCTTGCAATGCATAGCCCAATGGAAGATCCCAATGCTGGTAAAGTAGCTGCTCCGGCAGCAGTTGAAGCCCCTGCAAAGTAAATCCTTTTTCAGGGTTTAAATTTGACTTAGGGGATCTGCTATGGACATTATTAAAGAAGGCTTGCTGAAGGTTGATCCCGGTCTGTTCATATGGACAGTAATAACATTTGTTATTTTACTGGTTATCCTGTGGAAGTTCGCCTGGAAACCTATTGTAAAGGCTCTGGATGCGAGAGCAGAGAAGATTCACGGCGATCTTGAAAACGCTGATAATTCCAGAAAAGAATCCGAAAGGATTCTGGCAGAGCATAAGGAACTTATGGCTAATGCCAGGGAAGAAGCAGCAAAGATTGTTGAAAAGGGAAGAGATGAGGCTGAAAAGCTGAAAGCTTCAATAGTAGAAAAAGCTAATACGGAAGCACAGGAGCTGACCGAAAGGGTAAGAAAAGAAATTGAGCTTGCCAAGGAAAACGCTCTTGCTGACATAAAGAAGGATATTGTCATTCTTTCAACCGAAATAGCTTCGAAGATTATTGAAAGAAATCTTTCACCTGAAGATCAAAGCTCTCTTGTTAAAGAAACATTAAATAAAATTGAGGCAGTTCAGTAGTCTGAACTGTCTCAATTTTTCTCTGTTTTAATTTTTTGAAGGGTTGTCAAAGTGGCTGGAAACAATATTGCGCGGGTTTATGCTGCATCTTTGTTTGATTCAGCAAAGGAAGCTGGAATTCTTGACCAGATTCATGATGAATTGAACTTTGTTGCGGCATTATATAAGGAAGAGAAGGACTTCAGATCCTATATTAACTCTCCCAGCTTTTCGAAAGATGAGAAGAAAGAGTTCGTCCGGAAAGTATTTTCCGCTGATTTGTCAAAGGACCTTGTCAGCTTCGTACAGGTCCTGATCAACAGCGGACGCCAGATGGAGATTGAAAATATCTCTGCTGTGTTTGATGAACTCACAGACGAATTGTATAATAGAATGAAGGTGGACGTTGTTTCGGTATCAAAACTGGACGAGGGAACCCTTGGAAATATCAAATCTGCCTTAAAGCAGAAATTTGGTAAAGATGTTATTATAAGAGAGAAGACGGATGCCTCCATACTCGGAGGAATCATAATTAAAGCCGGCGATCTGGTGATCGACGGCTCACTGGCTGAAAATCTCAAAAAGATTAGAGATAATCTATTAAATAGCAAAGTCAGGAGTGAAGTTGCTTATGAAGATTAAGACTGAAGAAATAAAGTCGATAATCCGGCAGGAGATTTCAGGATATAAAGCAGGACTCGAAGTAGGAGAAACCGGTACGGTTATACAGGTTGGTGACGGTATCGCCCGTATTCACGGTCTCTCCAATGCCATGTCAGCTGAAATGCTTGAATTTTCCAACGGTGCTCAGGGGATGGTTCTTAACCTTGAGGAAGATGTTATCGGCGCAGCGATTCTCGGTGATTATCTTACAATTCAGGAAGGGGACAGTGTAAAGAGACTCAACACAGTTCTTTCCGTTCCATGCGGGGAAGCTCTGCTGGGACGTGTAGTTAATCCTCTTGGTGAACCGCTTGACAATATGGGACCAATCAACGCTCAAAGCCGCCGTCCTGTTGAAACAGTTGCCCCTGGTATTGCTGCCAGACAGCCTGTTAAGGAGCCTCTCCAGACAGGTATAAAAGCTGTTGACGCAATGACTCCTATCGGCCGCGGTCAGCGTGAGCTTATTATCGGTGACAGAAAGACCGGTAAAACAGCTATTGCCCTTGATGCAATCATCAACCAGAAGGGCAAGAATGTAATCTGTGTATATGTGGCAATAGGACAGAAGGCATCTACTGTTGCAGAAGTTGTTCAGAAGCTGAAAAATACAGGAGCAATGGATTATACCATTGTTGTTGCCGCCAATGCTTCCGACCCTGCTCCTCTGCAGTACATTGCTCCTTATTCCGGAGCTGCAATGGCAGAATATTTCATGTACGAAAAACACGGACATACACTCTGTGTATACGATGACCTTACAAAACAGGCCAACGCATATCGTGAACTTTCTCTGCTTCTCAGACGTCCGCCAGGACGTGAGGCCTATCCAGGGGACGTATTCTACCTCCATTCCAGACTGCTTGAAAGATCTGCAAAGCTTTCAAACGAACTTGGCGGCGGAAGTTTAACAGCTCTTCCTATTATTGAAACTCTTGACGGTGAAGTTGCTGCCTACATCCCTACTAACGTAATTTCAATTACAGACGGACAGATTTATCTTCTGCCGAACCTGTTTGCTTCCGGTGTTAGACCGGCTGTTGATGTCGGTATTTCCGTTTCCCGTGTAGGGGGAAGTGCTCAGGTTAAGGCTATGAAAAAATATGCCGGTTCTCTGCGTCTCGACCTTGCTCAGTTCCGTGAACTTGAAGCTTTTGCTCAGATGGGTACAGAACTTGACCCTGCAACACAGAAGCAGCTTGACCGCGGACAGAGACTTGTTGAAGTTCTTAAGCAGGGACAGTATGTTCCTATGGATGTTTCCGAACAGGTTGCAATCATTTTTGCAGGTACAGAAGGTCTTCTTGACAGAATTCCTGTAAATGAAGTTTCCAGTTTTGAAAAACTTCTTCTTCAGCATATGAAGTCAAGTCATGGAGATATCCTCAGGGAGATAGAAGAAACAGGAGATATGAAAAATCCTGATGCTGTAAAGAAGGTAATTTCGGACTTTGTTGATCAGTATCTCAGCAGCAAATAATCTTAGAAATGAGAGGAACTGCTTGTGGCAACTAAAAGAGATATAAAAAACAGAATAAAGTCGATTACTAATACCAAAAAGATTACCGGAACAATGGAGATGGTTGCCGGTGCCAAGATGAAAAAGATGCAGCAGCGTCTTGGCAGATCCAAACCATATGAAGATAAGATCAATCAGATTATGGGGGATATTCTTGCAAAGGGAGGATCTGTTAATGATCCTCTGCTGAGAGCAAAGGATAAACCGGCTAAGGCTTTGATTCTTCAGATTTCCGGAAATCGTGGACTCTGCGGAAGCTATAATTCCCATTCCATCGACACAACGCTGAAATTTAAAAAGCAGCTTGAAAGCGAAGGAAAGGAAGTAAGTCTCTATGTAATAGGCAAAAAGGGCATAAATTTCTATAATTTTACCAATGAGCCGATGTACAGGTCCATGACTAATCCTGAGGATAAATTTAATTTTGATGACGCTGCAAAAATCGGTTCCGAGCTGACATCTCTTTTCATTAAGGGAGAGTTTGATGAGGTTTATGTAAGCTATACAAAGGTTGTTTCTTCCAGCACTCAGAAGCCTGCTGTGATGAAATACCTGCCTGTTTCAGTGGATGCTGTTGCATCCTCTGAAAAAAAGGCTTCAGGATCAGATGACTATATTTTT